>JBDKGQ010000302.1:0-2627 GCA_039798145.1 Bacteroidota bacterium | reverse complement strand
CATCAATATAGTTCGATTCGTAATCATCATCTAATACATCACCCCAGATATGTTCTGTTAATTGTGTACGTGTCAAAACTCTGTTTTTATGTAATCCTAAATAATGTAATAAATCGAATTCTTTTTTAGTCAAGTTAATAGCATTGCCATTGCATTGTACTGTACGATTGGAAATATCGATTTCATATTCTGCAATCTGCATCGCGCTTGAAGCTCTGCTAATGAAAATGGTTTTCCAATATAATCATCTGCTCCTAAATCGAGTCCTTTGATTTTATCTTCCACTTCACTACGAGCAGTTAAAATGATAAAAGCTGCTTCACACTTTTTCTTTTTTGCCTCGCTTAAAAGTTCTAGTCCATCCATATCAGGCAAACCTAAGTCGAGTAATACAAAATCATATTCATTCGACAGAACCATATCAGTTCCGCTTTTTCCATTGAAGGCAACATCACAATTGAAATTCTGACGAGTCAGATAGATTTCCATCTCATGAGAAAGGGAGCGTTCGTCTTCAACAATCAGTACGTTCATAGTAAAACAGATTAATTACGAATATAAATATTTATTAAGTTATTCCGAATAAGAAGCCGCAAGGTACGTTCTCGAATATGAATTTTTAAGGAATTTTAAAGCTTATCGAGATTTGACTTTATAATCGAAAGTGCACTTCTTAATTCTTCTTCAGTAATTGTTAATGGAGGAGCTATTCTAAATCGATGATCGGCAAATAAAAACCAATCTGTTATTAAGCCATCTTGAATACAATTTTTGATAAATGTAAAATTCTCTTCTTTCGAATTTAGCTCTCCTGATAACAATAATCCTTTCCCTTGAATCGATTTTAATTTTGGATGATTTAGCTCTGCTCGGATAATGGCTTCGAATGCTTGTATTTTATTAGTTGCTAGTACTTCATTCACTACTTGCAATGTTGCCAAAGAAGCCATACACGAAACGGGATGTCCGCCAAATGTGGTGATATGTCCTAGTACTGGATTATGACTTAATTCTTTCATGAGAGATTGCTTTGCTGCAAATGCACCAATTGGCATTCCGCCTCCCATTCCTTTTGCCATGAGGATTACATCAGGAATTAAATCGTAATGTTCGCATGCCCAGAATTTACCTGTTCTTCCAAAGCCTGATTGTATTTCATCAACGACTAAAAGCGCTCCAGCATTTTCGCATTGCACTTTTAATTTGGATACGAATGAATGATCTAATGCAACAGCGCCTGCTTCTCCTCTAATTAGTTCAACAAATACACCTGCTGTTTCATGATCTATCTTTGAAAGTTCAGAATCGTCATTCGGATTTAAAAACTCGATATTGGGTAATAACGGAAGATAAGCAGATGAAAAATATTCGTCACTCATTAAACTTAAAGCACCATTCGTACTTCCGTGATAGGAATTTTTGAATGCTATTATTTTTTTTCTTCCAGTTGCACGTTTGATTAATTTGATAGCTCCTTCGGTTGCTTCTGTTCCGGAGTTAACAAAGTAAATGCTATCTAAATTGCCAGGTAGTGTTTTTGAAATTGCATCTGCTAGTTTTACCTGAGGACTTTGAATGAATTCACCATACACCATAACGTGCATGTGCTTGTTAAGCTGCTCGTGAATAGCTTCAAGTACTTTCGGATGTCGGTGGCCAACATTGCTTACAGAAATACCACTAATAAAATCAATGTAACGTTTACCATCAGCACCGAATAAATAAACTCCTTCGGCTTTTTCAATTTCTAAAGCCAGTGGCTCAGGACTCGTTTGAGCTACGTGACTAAAGAATAATTGTCGCTGACTAATGTGCATAAAAGTTACAATGAAGCAAGCGCTTCTTCAATCGATTTTATTTTTGATTCTGCGTCTGCTTTCTTCTTTTGCTCTGCAGCAACTACATCCGGTTTAGCATTACTTACAAATCGTTCGTTGCTCAATTTAGCAGCTACTGATTTTAAGAATCCTTTTGTGTATTCTAATTCTTTTGTCAAACGATCTTTCTCCGCATCTTTATCAATTGCTTCTGAAAGTGGAATGTAACATTCGTAATGTTGTACTACAAAAGGAAACGCGCCAGAAGGTTTTTCTTCTGTGAAATTAATCGCACTTAAATTAGAAAGTTTAATTACTGAACTTCCGAATTGGTCTAACGCTGCCGTATTACCGACTTTCGAAATGATTAGCTCTAAAGACTCCTTTGGAGATATTCCTTTGCTCTGACGGAAATTTCTGATCTCAGAAACAACCGTTGAAGCAATTGCAAAATTACCAATGATAGATTGATCAACTGGTTGAACAGTTGGCCAAGAATTAATAATCAAGTCATCACCTTCTTTTCTATCCGCTAATAAATGCCAGATTTCTTCCGATACGAATGGCATAAAAGGATGAAGAATGCGAACGATGTTTTCGAAGAATTTAATTGTTGCGTTATAAGTTGCAGCATCAATAGGTGATTGAAAAGCAGGCTTAATTAATTCAAGATACCAAGCACAGAAGTCGTCCCATACTAATTTGTAGGTCGTCATTAACGCATCCGACATTCTGTATTTATCATAATGTTCATTAATCTCTGCTAACGATGCATTGAATTTATTTTCGAACCACTCGATAGATGTTTTG
>JBDKGQ010000301.1:0-3444 GCA_039798145.1 Bacteroidota bacterium | reverse complement strand
CTTGTACTAACGGTAATGCACAGTATACAAACAGAACATTAGCTGTAGGAACTACTGCTGCTACTTACTGTTCACAATGGGCAACATGTAATTCATGTAACACAACTCCTACAACTGCAGCAATTACTTTCCAGGTACAAAATCCTGATTCAACACCAGTATGGGTATTTGGTAGCTGGAGTGGATGGAGTAACTATCCAGGAGATGCAATGACACCAATTGGAAATAACACTTGGGAGATTACATTAAACTTACCAGTTAATTCAAACTTCGAATATTTATATGTGAATGGCACAACGCCAATTAAAGAAGCATTAAATCCTGCAGACCCTTGTACTAACGGTAATGCACAATACACAAATAGAACTTTAGCAGTTGGTACTTCAGCAGCAACATATTGTGCACAATGGGCTACATGTAATCCTTGCTCTTCAGGACCTGCTCAAGTAAACGTTACATTCCAGGTTCAAAACCCAGATTCAACTCCTGTGTTTGTATTTGGTAGCTGGAGTGGATGGAGTAATTATCCCGGTGATTTAATGACACCAATTGGTAATGGCGTATATTCGGTAACGTTACCTTTAAATGCAAATTCAAATTACGAATATTTATTTGTAAATGGAGCAACTCCAATTAAAGAAACGTTAGATCCAGCTTGGCCATGTACGAATGGAAATAGTCAGTATACTAACCGAACTTTAGCTGTTGGTGGCGCTGATTTAACCGTATGTGCTCAATGGCAAACATGTAATTCTTGTACTTCAGTTCCAGCATTAGCTAACGTTACTTTCCAGGTTGAAAATCCGGATTCTACTCCTGTTTATTTATTTGGTAGCTGGAATGGATGGAGCAATTATCCTGGTGTGCCTATGACATCAATTGGTAATGGTATCTACGAGGTAACAGTTCAATTAGGTACAAATGCTAACTACGAGTATTTATATGTGAATGGATCAACTCCTGCAAAAGAAGTTTTAAATCCAGCATGGCCATGTACAAATGGAAATGGTCAGTATTGGTGCAGCAGATACAACTGTTTGTTCAATCTGGGCAACATGTTCTGCTTGCGGTACTGTAGCTCCTGTTTATATCAACGCAACATTCCAGGTTCAAAGTCCTGATTCAACTCCTGTTTATGTGTTTGGTAGTTGGTCTGGATGGGCAAATTGGCCAGGAACACCTATGACGGCAATTGGAAATAATACCTATGAAGCTTCAATTCAATTATTAGAAAATACTAACTACGAGTATTTATTCGTGAATGGTGGTACTCCGATTAAAGAAGTATTAGATCCAGCGTGGTTATGTACGAATGGTAATGCGCAATACACTAACCGTGTAATTGTAACTCCAGGAGTTGATGTTACTACATGTTCTAAATGGGCTTCTTGTGATCCTTGTTCACCAACTTCAGTGAATGAAATTACAGCCGCTGATCTACAATTGATCTATTCAAATCAAGGTTTATTGATTTCTTCTTCAAAAGTGAAAATGGTTGATCAGGTTGTAATCTTTGATTTGATGGGTAAACAAGTATTTTCATCTAAATCAAATGTAAGTACCAACTCATTAATGCCAGTTCAGTTTAATTCAACTGGAGTTTATTTAGTTAAATTAACAATCGATAATCAGGTAATGACTTTCAAAGTTTTTGCTGGTAACTAATCAATTGTTGTAATATACTAAGCAAGGGTCCTATTTTAGGGCCCTTTGCTTTTTTCGGACATTCCTTTAATTCTTGGACTTACTATATTATTTGCTTTTATTCGAGTATCTTTGTGCCCGATTTTATAACATATAGCAATGCCTGATTTTAACTCGCTCGACTCAAAACATTTTATTCTGATTAAGGGAGCAGGTATGCATAATCTGAAAAAGATTGATGTTGCTATCCCTCGAAATAATTTTGTTGTTATTACCGGCTTAAGTGGTTCAGGAAAAAGTTCGCTTGCTTTTGATACACTTTACGCTGAAGGACAACGACGCTATGTAGAGAGCTTATCTTCTTACGCTCGTCAGTTTATCGGACGAATGGATAAGCCTGATGTGGAATACATTCATGGAATTGCACCAGCAATCGCAATTCAACAAAAAGTGAATTCTCGTAATCCACGTTCTACCGTAGGTACTTCTACGGAGATTTATGATTATCTGAAATTGTTATTCGCAAGAATTGGTAAAACGATTTCACCAACATCTGGTAATGAAGTAAAAAAAGATAATGTAAAAGACATCGTTGATTTTATACTTAGCAATAAGAATAAACGAATTATCATCACATCGCCCATCTATCAGTATTCAGGTCGTACAGTTGCAGATGAATTATCTTCTTTACAACAAAAAGGTTTCGATCGATTGTTTGTGAATGATGCACAAAAAGATATTGATGAGGTTTTGCAAGAATTAAATTCTGAAGTAAAGCCAAAAGCAAAAAAGACCGCTGCCAAAAAGACCGTTACTAAAGCAACGGATTCAATTGTTGAATCAATTCCTGTTTTAATTCCGGGTTTTAATTTATTAATCGATCGTGTTGTTGTTGGAGAGGAAGTAGATGATGATTTATTGGCTCGTCTTTCTGATTCTGCACAAATTGCTTTTAATGAGGGTCGTGGTGTTTGTCGTTTGTATATTCTGGAAGAAGATAAAGTTGTTGCCAAAGAATTCTCTAATCGCTTTGAAGCAGATGGAATTATTTTCGAAGAGCCTTCCGTTCATTTATTCAGTTTTAATAATCCGTTTGGAGCTTGTAAAACTTGTGAAGGATTTGGAAGTGTAATTGGCGTTGATGAGGATTTAGTAATTCCTGATAAGAGTCTTTCGATTTATGACGGAGCAATTTTGTGTTGGAGAGGAGAAAAATTAAAAGACTGGAATGATAAACTGGTGATGAATGCACATAAGTTTGATTTTCCTATTCATAAACCTTATTATGAATTAGCTGATAGCGATAAAAAATTATTGTGGACAGGTAACAAATATTTCAACGGACTAAATCAGTTTTTCGAGCATCTTGAATCGCAGATGTATAAAATTCAGTATCGCGTTATGCTAGCGCGTTACAGAGGTAAAAAAGCTTGTCCTGATTGCAGAGGAACTCGCTTGCGTAAGGATGCGAATTATGTGAAAGTAGGAGGTAAGTCAATCAGTGATATTGTTCTAATGCCAGTTGATGAAGCTTTTACATTTTTTAATAGTCTGAAATTTGAAAAGCACGATGAGCAAATTGGGAATCGTTTGCTAACTGAAATTAATAGTCGTTTACAATTTTTGTTTGATGTTGGATTAGGCTACTTAACATTGAATCGTTTGTCGAATTCCCTTTCAGGAGGTGAGTCGCAACGAATTAATCTGGCAACATCTTTAGGAAGTACGTTAGTAGGTTCTATGTATATTTTAGATGAGCCTAGTATCGGATTGCATTCACGTGATACAGAACGCTTGATT
>JBDKGQ010000300.1:0-2673 GCA_039798145.1 Bacteroidota bacterium | reverse complement strand
AAGTGCCGCAGCCATTCCGATATTGATATTCTTTTTAATGATAATCTTTGTTCCGTCTACACTTACATTAATAAGTGGAAAATCTTTAATTGCCTTTACGACCGCTTCAATGAATACCGGAGTGAAGGTGATTTTTTCTCCTTCTCGTTTTTCGAAAGATTTCTTGATTTTATCTCTCCACATGACCAAATTAGTAACATCTGCTTCTACATATGATGTAACGTGAGGAGATGTTTGCTTTTACTCATTACCATATGATCCGCAATTAATTTGCGCATTCGGTCCATTTCAACAATCTCAACATCACCACTGAATGAAGTCGTTGGTGAAGAAGGTGCTGAAGATGTAGTTGGAGCACTTGAAGCACTCGACGACGGCTTTTGAACTGCTGGTGCTGGGTTTGCTGTCCCTGATTTTTTAGCATCAACAAATGCAAGGATATCTTTCTTCGTAACTCGACCTTCTGATCCAGTTCCTTGAATACTATCTAGTTCGGATTGAGAAACACCTTCTGTTTGGGCAATGTTTTTTACTAATGGAGAATAAAATCGATTAGCGTTTGAGCTGATAGGTGTTGTTGAAACAGATGCTGTACTTGCAGGAGCAGGTGATGGATTTGCTGCTGGAGTAGGAGTAGGAGTAGCAACTGCCGCAGGTGCACTTGCAGGTGCAGATTTCACTTCTGTGCTTCCACCGCCAGTTTCAATAATTGCTATGGCTGTTCCTACTTGAACCACATCCCCTTCATTAAAAAGACGTTTAACCAGCGTTCCTGCTGCGGTTGATGGTACTTCAGAATCTACTTTATCGGTTGCGATTTCTAAAACTGATTCATCAGCTTGAATTGCATCACCTTCATTCTTGAGCCAGCGTATGATAGTTGCCTCATGAACGCTTTCGCCCATCTTTGGCATTTTAAGTTCAACAGTCGCCATTTTTTAAATTCTTTGTTAAGGAGGTGCAAAAATAAGAAAAACCGACAAAGCATCTAATTAAATTAAACACTAATAATATTGATGTTTTATTCATCGATTTGTAAAATAAAGCAAATAGCTAAGCGTTAGCGGGTTTGAAATTAGAACAATGACATGATAGTTAGCGATATTAGCGGCTTGGAAAATAATAAGGGTGTTACTAAGGTTATTCTTGAATATGGTCAACGACTGCGTGATTTTATTCGCAGACGGGTTAATACTCAGGAGGATGCGGAAGATATTCTGCAGGATGTATACATTGATTTGATGCAAACAATGCGAGTAAAGCCCATCGAACAAATGTCTGCATGGCTTTACCGAGTTGCAAGAAATAAAATTATTGACCGTTACCGAAAACATAAGCCAGTCCTTTATAATGATATGAATGTGGTAAAGTCGGGTGGGGATGAAGGATATTACTTTATTGAAGAGATTTTAGGAGCTCAAAACGATCCTGGATTTTTAAACAAGGATAATAAGCTCATTCGTGATGCCTTATTTAAAGCATTAGAAGAACTGCCTGCTGAACAACGGGAAGTTTTTATCCGACATGAATTTGAGCAACAAGGATTTCAGGAAATGGCCGATGAATTAAACATCACATTAAATACCTTGCTTTCTCGTAAGCATTACGCAATTAAATATCTTCGTAAGCGATTAAAACCCTTATACGAAGAACTTTTTAAACAAAACTAACATTTACTATTCACGATGAAGAAAGGCTACCACCTCAAGAGTTTGATATTAGTTTTGATTTACTTTTTTGTTGCTGGCTTTTTAGTAATGATACTCTGGAATTGGTTGCTTCCCTCCATTGTCGGGTTAAGAGTGATTAACTTTTGGGAAGCTTGTGGATTAATTCTGCTGACGAACTTTTTATTTAATAAAACATTCCTTCGAAAATTAATTTTTAGAAAGAAATGTGAAGGTGATAAATGGTCGTTGTTGTGTGATGATAATAAAGAAAAGTTGAATGAGATGTGGGAAAAACGTTGCCAGGAATTAGAGCAAGCTAAAAACAAATAATAAAAAAAAGACCTCCGAAGAGGTCTTTTTTTATGTGACTATTTTGCGTCCTGAGCTGGATCTTTCTTTTGCTCTTTTATATCAGCTTTGATTTCTTTTCGCTCGTTTTGCATTTCTTTAAACTGCTTCATTTGCTCTGGTGTAAAGATATTGCTTAACGATTTTTCATACGATTCTCTTTGTTTGCGCATCTGCTCTTTAATAGCCTCCATTTCTTTCTCTTGATCAACAAATAATACTTCTAATTCTTTTACTTGTTTTTCGTTTAAAGATAATTTCTGCTTTAGCATAGCAGAGCGCTTTGTTGCCCTTTCTTCAGGAGTTAGATCTTTACGTTTTGTTTCCTGTGCTGATGCGGTTGTGATTGCTGTTACAATGAACAAGCAAAGCACTAAAAGTTGTTTTTTCATAGATTTAATATTTGAAGATGATTTGTTTAGATGATTTATTTTCTGATTAATTGCGTTTATTCTTTTACTTTTTTTATGAGGTATAATCCATCTCTTATTGGTATTAGAATCTTTTGAATTCTGTTGTCGGCACTTACTTTTTCATTAAACGCTACAATATGTTTCGTATCTCGATCCCAATCTTTCTCTTCTTTAATAACATTTCCACTCCATAGCACATTGTCTGCTAAAATATAACCGCCAATATTTAATTTGTCAAATAT
>JBDKGQ010000299.1:0-3633 GCA_039798145.1 Bacteroidota bacterium | reverse complement strand
AAACACATTAAGTAATATGAAAAAATGGGCTTTCTTATTTGCAGTTTGCTTTTTAAATAACACAGGTGTTATTTGTCAAACAATCAACGAAACATCCGACTTACGCATCTTATCATTCGATGAGTGGAGTGCAAAATATTCAACGCTGGATGATAAAAATAAAATGATTAATGCTGTTAGTGTTTGTGAATTAACCATCAATGGAAAAAGATGTTTAGATAATCCGGTAGAGGTAAAACTCAATGCTGATTCAAAAATGGAATTCAAAAATTTAACCTGGTATCAATGGGATATTCAAAAAAAGCGTTGGGTGAAAGAATCCACTCCTAAATTTAGAATCGATAGAAATAAAAAGAATGGTGCTTATTATGCCTATGTCAATTGTCCGGGGGTATATGGATTTTTTTATCCAGATGAAAAATTAAATAGCGGATTAAAAATCAAAGCACCATCAGGATGTAAAATTCAAACAGTAAGTATCGCGCAGAAAAATCCTTCTACTGCTTACAATGCGCTTTACACTTCACCAACATCAAGCGTAACAATTCCAATTACAGATTTACAATTTGCAGGATACATTGATGTAGAACTCATCGATAAAGAAGGCAAACAGTTTACACTAAAAAATAATTTGATTGGAGCGCATATCGATTTACGTGATGGGTTCGATAAAAATGAAACCGTTAATTTAAAAATTAGTCGCAGTGACCTTCTTGAAAAACAAATATTATCAAATAAATAAAAACTATGAAAAATTACTTGAAGCTAATCGTAGCGATGATTGGGTGTGTCATCTCTACTGCTTCCTTCGGAACAACACTCGTAACATTTGAAGATGCGATGCAACGTGGATTGATCTCCTACAAGATTACTTCTGATTATGTGGGCAACCGATCAATGGATTTAGAATTAAATAACAATTCGAATAATCCGATCAACGTACAGTTAGAAGCTGGAAGAATATTTTATGCAACGCAAGACATACAACCGTATGTGGTAACTCGTCCTTCTATTATTGCATTAGATCCACACGGACAAGAAGATGTGATGGTATATGCACGTTGTGGTAATAGTACTGCACGTTGTCCTGGTCACGATACTAAATTTGGTCGCACAAGTTTGGGTGCGCCTTTATTAGTTCAAGCGTTAACTGAATTAAATAACCGACGCATCAACGATAATTATTTAGCGCAGCTTATACCAACGGACATAGTTTAAATACCATTATTACAGACAACGATAAAGAAAAAGAGTTTGTAAAATGGGTTTGTAAAAATGAAAATGTAGATTTTCCTTGGTATCAAAAACACTATGCTCCTTCACAAACGGGTAATGATATGGAATTTTCAAATGTTCCTACCTTGATTCAAGGAGAAATGCAAGTGGTGTTAACACAGCCTTCTAATATCCAGGTAAAATTGTATGATCAAGAAGGGAAATCCATCAAAACAATTTATGCGATTTTAAATCAAGCGGCAGGGCAATGCACAATTCCATTAAATATAAATCTGTCAGACATAGCCAAAGGCGATTATAAAATTGTGATTGAAAATGATGCAGGAGTAAAAATAGATGAACGATCAGTAGCAGTATAAGTATTTCAGGTCAGGAGGAGCAAATTTTTGCTCCTCTTTGTTTTTTGCATCGGGTAGTATGAATTATTTTATCATTTTTGTAGAATGAACAGACCTATTCGAGTTTTAATTGCAAAAGTAGGATTAGACGGTCACGATCGCGGAGCAAAAGTGATTGCTTCTTTTTTGCGTGATGCAGGAATGGAAGTAATCTATACCGGACTTCGCCAAACCCCAGAAATGGTAGTGAATGCAGCCTTGCAAGAAGATGTTGATGTAATTGGCGTTAGCATTTTATCAGGCGCACACATGACAGTCTTTCCAAAGATTTTAAATTTAATGAAAGAGAAATCATTGAACGATGTGTTACTTACCGGCGGTGGAATTATTCCAGATGCAGATATGAAAAAGCTGATAGAAATGGGATGCGGAGAATTATTCGCTCCAGGCACCGACACTACAACCATTATTAATTACATCACCGATTGGGTCAATAAAAACAGAAGATAATTTTTATGTATCAGAATATTACAACAGAACAAAAAGGAAAAATTTTAATTGTTACGGTTAACCGCCCTGATAAATTAAATGCATTAAATAAAAATACAATCGCTGAAATTGGAGTAGCTATTAATGCTGCTGCGAATGATAATAGCGTTGGAGGAATTATTTTAACGGGTGCAGGCACGAAGGCATTTGTGGCTGGTGCCGATATTAGTGAGTTCGCTGCTTATTCGTTGGAAGAAGGCAAGGCGCTTTCTGCTCACGGACATGCAGTTTTTAATAGCATTGAAGCATGTGGTAAACCGGTGATTGCAGCGGTTAACGGATTTGCACTAGGTGGAGGATGTGAATTAGCGATGGCTTGTCATATGCGCGTAGCCGCAGAAAATGCAAAGTTTGGTCAGCCAGAGGTGAAGTTAGGTTTGATACCAGGATACGGTGGAACGCAACGTTTACCAATGTTGATTGGCAAGAGTAAAGCAATGGAATTATTAATGACGGCTGATGTGATTGATGCGAATGAAGCGCATCGTTTAGGTTTAGTGAATCATGTAGTGCCTCAGGATAATCTGATTGCTAAATGCGAAGAGATTTTGAATAAGATTATTGATATGGCTCCGCTGGCTATTGCTGAGATTGTTACAACTGTAAATGCTTGTTACGATAAAAAAGCAGATGGTTTCAATACGGAAGTTGAGCGATTTGGAGCATGTTTCGTTACTAACGATTTTAAAGAGGGAACAGAAGCCTTTTTAGGGAAGCGAAAAGCGAATTTCAGTGGGAAATAAAATTTAATCTTATCGAATAGTAGTTTATGGTGGCAAGGTTCGAAACAAAATTTGAAAAATGCAGTTAAAGGCCTTGTTATTGAATTCTGCCGTTTTACCAACAATAAGGGGGGATTGGCAAAATTTAAACACAATTTCGAGTACAATTAAATATCTTCGCTATACTTTAAATTAGGTATGTTTATAATCTTACTTTCTTCTGCAATTGCGTTCGTCATTACCTTCTTTGCCATCCCTGCTATTATCAGGGTTTCGGTATTGAAAGGGTTATTTGATGAGCCAACAGAGAGAAAGCAACATGCTCAAAATATTCCTACCCTCGGTGGATTAGCGATTTTTGCGGGAACAGTATTTTCTTACACATTTTGTTCGGCAAGTATTGAATCAGGTATTTCTCAATACATTATTTCAGCAATCATCGTGATGTTTTTTATTGGGATTAAAGACGATCTCTATAATCTAACGCCCCATAAGAAACTTATTGGTCAAATTTTGTCCGCTGTTATTGTGGTCTTTTTTGCCAATGTTCGAATTACTAGTTTGTGTGGGATATTTGGTATTTATCAGATACCATTTTGGTTTAGCGCAGGACTATCCGTATTTACCATTTTAACCATCATTAATGCGTATAATTTAATCGATGGTATTGATGGATTAGCAGGAGGTGTTGGTGCCATTGCATCCTTTACCTTCGGATTATGGTTTTACAATTACGATAACATTGGATTATGCATTTTGTCATTCTCCTTGTTTAGTTCATTGGTTGC
>JBDKGQ010000298.1:0-2723 GCA_039798145.1 Bacteroidota bacterium | reverse complement strand
GAATTAGAAATTATTCCAACAGGATATTTATTGATTGACGGAGGCACAATGACCACCGTGCAATATGTGAGTGGCACCGCACCTATTCCAATCGACAAAGTTGAGATTGCTGCATACACTGCACTCGCTGGAGAACAACTCGGAATGAAATTGATTTTTGCTGAAGCAGGTTCAGGCGCAAAACATCATGTACCAATAGATGTAATCAAGGCCATTAAAAAAGAAGTCAGAGAGCGCAGCAAATGTTTTTAGAGCAGGTGCCAATATGGTGGTTGTAGGCAATTCATTTGAAAAAGATCCAGAATTAATTATGGATATTGCAGCAACACGATTTAATTTCAAAGACGCTGTTTGACAATGAAAGCACTTGAAATAGTTGGATTCATTTCAGGATTTGCAGGTGTTTTCTTGACAGTTAAAAAGAATAAATGGTGCTTCCCTATCGGAATTATTAATGTTGTTATTTCTTGCTTTTTATTTTATGAAAGTCGATTGTATGCCGACTCACTTCAACAACTTGTTTATATACCACTTTTGTTTGTTGGATGGTTGAATTGGAATAAAAATTTGAATGAAGAATTCATTACTGAACGCATCCGAAGAAATGAGGGAATAATTTATTTCTCTCTATTTATTTTCACAGGTGTTTTACTTGGATTTATTTTAAAAACGTATTTGAATGCGAGCTATCCGTGGATTGATTCAATGGCTACCGCTGCATCCTTTTTAGCACAGTATTTAATTGCGAAAAAGAAAATTGAAAACTGGATTGTATGGATAATAGTTAACATCGTTTACATTGTAATTTATATTCAAAAAGACTTACAACTTTACGCTGTACTTTATTGCGTTTATTTACTTTTAGCTATTCAAGGATTTTATCAGTGGCGCAAACATTTAAAGCCAACTTCAGCATGATAAAAGTAGCAATCATTGGTCCTGAGAGTTCTGGAAAAACAACACTCGCAGGTATGCTAAAAGCACATTACGATGGCTTCATTGTAAATGAATTTGCAAGAGAATATTTAAACGATAAATCATCTTATGAAGAAGAGGACCTACTTGAAATCGCAAAAGGTCAAGCGAACCTAGAAGACGAAGGAATTGCCTCTGAAAAGAACGTTGTATTATTTGATACCAACTTTGTTGTTTTAAAAGTGTGGAGCGATTTAAAATATAATCGTTGTCATTCGTTCATCCTAGATGAATTACAAAATCGTAATTACGACTTAACCTTATTACTCCTTCCAAACATTCCTTGGCAATACGACCCCATGCGTGAGAGTCCATCGATTGAAGATAGAATGAACATCTTACAAGCATATAAAAAGCAATTAGAATTATTAAATCATCCCTATCAAGTCATTCGTAATATTGGCTATGGACGAACGCAGGAATCGATCTATCATATCGACCAACTGATTGCTTCACAAAATCGTTTATAATTTGTATTTTTGCCACTCTTAATTAAGACTATGAAAATCTGTAATAACATCCTTGAAGCGATTGGTAATACGCCAATGGTACGTTTAAATAAAATTATTGGCGACACTCCTGCAACAGTGTTAGCGAAAGTAGAAACATTCAATCCAGGCAACTCGATTAAAGATCGTATGGCTTTGAAGATGATTGAAGATGCTGAGAAAGCAGGACTTATCAAACCAGGTGGAACAATCATCGAAGGAACATCAGGAAATACAGGAATGGGATTAGCCATTGCTGCCATCGTGAAAGGATACAAATGTATTTTTACAACTACTGATAAACAATCGAAAGAAAAAGTAGATGCCTTACGCGCATTTGGTGCAGAAGTAATTGTTTGTCCTACGAACGTAGAACCAGAAGATCCTAACTCTTATTATTCAGTTGCAAAGCGATTGAACAAAGAAATCGAAAATTCTTTTTATCCAAATCAATACGACAATTTATCAAACCGTACCGCTCACTATGAGCAAACAGGTCCTGAAATCTGGGAGCAGACAGAAGGAAAAATCACGCACTTGGTTGTAGGTTCTGGTACAGGTGGGACGATAACGGGTACGGGTATGTACTTGAAAGAAAAAAATCCGAATATTAAAATTTGGGGTATCGATACATATGGTTCTGCTTTGAAGAAATTTCATGAAACAGGAGTTATCGATCAGAATGAAATTCATTCCTATGTAACAGAAGGGATTGGAGAAGATTTCATTCCTGAGAATTACGATTTTAGCATTATTGATCACTTTGAAAAAGTAACTGATAAAGACGCTGCTGTGTACACAAGAGATATCTGCTTGCAAGAAGGTATCTGGGTTGGTAATTCAGCGGGCGCTGCTGTTGCTGGATTAGTTCAATTGAAAGATCAATTAACAAAAGATGATGTAGTTGTTATCATTTTCCACGACCATGGTTCTCGTTACATCGGTAAGATGTTCAATCCTGAGTGGATGAGAAAGATGGGGTATAGTGAGTAATGGGCTAATCTGATAATTTGCTAATTTGTCCCGATGCCTCGGGATTGACAATTTGCTAATTTGACGATTTGCCAATTTGAAAATTTGAAAATGAAGTGTATACGTAGAGTTATACTTTTTTATTTTAGGATTTGCGATTTGACGATTTGATGATAATAACCGATCAGTTAGGAAGAAAAGTACATTTAAATTCGCCAGCGAAAAGAATTGTTTCGTTGGTGCCGTCTCAAACGGAATTGCTTTTTGATTTAGGATTAGATGCTGAAG
>JBDKGQ010000297.1:0-2810 GCA_039798145.1 Bacteroidota bacterium | reverse complement strand
TAGTGCTTTTGGGCGGTACTGAATTTAGAGGTAACATTACCCTTCAACGGAGTAAAAAACGAATAACTGCCGATTCCGGATGAAAATGCTTTATCTCCCCTATTTACAAGGGTGAATTGTTCCTGATTTTCAATTTGCCAACGTAATTGTGAATCCGCTGCTGATTTATTTAGATGTTGAATTGAATCATAAAGTTGCTGCGAGCCCGCCTTTTTTGATGGAAGTGTTGTATCGGCTTTCCCATTTAAAACGTCTAGCAAATTAGACAAATATTTTTCATCGGCATCCAACTTCTGCATCAGAGAATCTGCTTTCCCATTTAAAACGTCTAGCAAATTAGACAAATATTTTTCATCGGCATCCAACTTCTGCATCAGAGAATCTGTCTTTAAAGTCATCTTAATCAGATTTCTACGCATATTAACATCTGCATACCCAGGTATATACTCTCTGATGGGCGTAAAAGCAATCAGATACAGCGTTAATATTATCAGCAACAAAGCAGACGAACCTCCCACCACAATAATATTCATGGGCGTGAGTCGCAGGGAGAATTTCTCTTCCAGCGTTTGGTCGTTCATTACCACGAAACGAAACTTGCTCTTAAGGATTCTGGCTATTTGTTTCCTTTTTGCTTTTGAGATTAGCATCGGTACAAATATAATATTCTTTACGAGGCGACGTTGTTTAAATTATCGACTAAATTTACGATATTTGTGAGATTATTATTTACTCTACAGATCGATAAACCAAGTAAGTATTGTGCGAATAAATTCAAGGGTTATTAAAATTTCTTCAGGCCTTATTGCAATGTTCTTTGTTGCAATGATTTGGTCATCGTGCAGTGTAAAGAAAAACAATGTGGTAAGTAGAAACTACCACGGCATGATTACGCACTATAACTTTTTCTTTAATGCCCGTGAACGAGTAAGAACAGGATCTCAAAGTTTAGCCACTTCGCATGAGGATAAATACGATCGTGTGCTTTCCATTTTTAAATATGGCGACCTAAACAAAGCGAAAGCTGTTTTTCCTGATATGGATGAAGCCATGAAGAAAGTATCCATCGCAATTTCCAGAAATTCAATGGTGCTGAAAGGTAAAAAGGATAACAAAGTAGAAGAAAGAAATAAGTGGATTGATGACTGTTATTTGCTAATTGGTAAAGCGCAATTTTACAAACATGATTTTTGGTCGTCGATTGAAACGTTTCAATACATTTCTTCGGAATACAAAGAGAGTGAAATTCGTCCTGAAGCTTTATTATGGCTTTGCAAATCGTATCTGGAACTAGGTAAAACATTAGATGCTGAATATCTCTTGGATTATTTGAAGAATGATAAAAAGTTTCCTGAGAATTTAAAAGGTGATTACAACGCAGTAGTAGCTCAATATCATTTGATGAAAGACGATGCTCCTAGAGCAATTGAATCATTAAGAAAAGCTTCTGCAACAGCAGTTAAAAAAGATGATCGTGCACGTTACACGTTTATCCTTGCACAACTTCTTCAAAAACAAGATAGCTTACAGGAAGCATTTTCTAATTACGAAAAGGTAATTAAAATGAATCCGATTTATGAAATGTCGTTTAATGCTCGTATAAACAGAGCACGTTGTTACGACATTAACAGTGGATCAGGTGAAATTGTGAAGAAAGAGCTGAACAAAATGTTGAAGGATGAAAAAAATGAAGAGTATAAGGATCAGATTTATTATGCGCTTGCTGGAATAGCTCAACAAGAAAAAAATGAGCAATTGGCCATCACTTTATTGAACCAATCTATTCGTGCTTCAACAAGTAATACTTCACAACTAGCACAGAGTTATTTAGCCTTAGGAAATATTTTTTATAAACGTCCGCAGTATTTACCTGCTGCAGCATATTACGATAGTTGCTTATCTAATTTGACTAATGACCATCCTGATTTTCTCGATATTCAATCTAAGAAAAACAGTTTGGAGCGATTAGTAAAAAATTTGAAGGTTATTCAACAAGAAGATAGCTTACAAACGCTTGCATCATTGAATCCACAGGAGAGAGAAGCAAAAATTAAAAGTATTATTGAATTTGAAGATGCAGAAAAAGAAAGACTGAAGAAAGAAGAAGAAGAGAAAAAGAAAGTAGAAGAACAAAAAACGCTCGAAGAAAAAACATTAAAGAGTCAAACAAGAGACAATAATGGTCCAGGTGCTACTGCTCAAGGATCATGGTATTTTTATAATCAATCATCTATTTCTTTTGGATACAATGAATTTTTAAAGAAATGGGGAACAAGAAAGTTAGAAGACAACTGGAGAAGAAGTGAAAAAGATGTTGTTGTTGAAAATGGTGATGATAATGGTGATGCTGGAAAAGACAGTACTGCCAATAATCAATCTGCCATCAATGATTCAATAAGCAAGTTAGATGCAGCAGCTCGTAAGACTGCTTATCTGGGAATGATACCAGGAACCCCTCAGGCTATTTTAGAATCAAATTTAAAAATAGCAGAAGCATTATACAATTGCGGTGTAATCTATCGTGAGCAACTGATTAATTTTCCTGAAAGTGTGAAAAGTTTTGAAGAGTTAAATCGCCGTTTCCCTGATAGTAAATATAAACAGCCAAGCTATTACAATTTGTATAGAACATTAATGGCATTGAATGATACAGTAAAAGCCGATACCTATAAAAACTATCTCTTAACAAATTATCCAGAGTCAGAATATGCAAAGCTGATTAGCAATCCTAATTACTACAAAGAGCTCAAGAAAAAAACGGCTGTATTAGAAGTGTATTATGAAAATACTTATCGTGCTTATTTGAATAA
>JBDKGQ010000296.1:0-3378 GCA_039798145.1 Bacteroidota bacterium | reverse complement strand
TTATTGATGGTGGCAGGATTCGATCGCTACTATCAGATTGT
The DNA here is from genome assembly GCA_039798145.1 of Bacteroidota bacterium. GTDB lineage: Bacteria > Bacteroidota > Bacteroidia > AKYH767-A > OLB10 > CAINEC01. The sequence goes on along the minus strand of JBDKGQ010000296.1, from coordinate 3,337 downwards.
AAAATGCTTCCGCGATGAAGATCTAAGAGCAGACCGTCAGCCTGAATTTACACAGATTGACTGTGAGATGAGCTTCATTGAAAGAGAAGATATTCTTCAAACTTTTGAAGGCTTAGTACAGCATTTATTTAAAAAAGTAAAAGGAATTGAGATAGGAACACTACCTCGAATGAGTTATGCAGATGCCATGAAGTATTATGGTTGCGATAAGCCTGACACTCGTTTCGATATGAAATTTGTAGAACTAAATGAGGTTGTTAAAGGCAAAGATTTTAAGGTTTTTGACGATGCTGAATTAGTTGTTGGAATTAATGCCAAAGGATGTTCAGAGTATACAAGAAAGCAATTAGATGAATTAACGGACTTTGTAAAGAAGCCACAAATTGGTGCAACAGGTTTAGTTTACGCAAGGGTAAATGCCGATGGTACAATTAAGTCAAGCGTAGATAAATTTTATGATGCAGAATCATTGCAAAAATGGGCTGCTACCATGGATGCTGTTGCTGGCGACTTGATTCTGATTTTAGCTGGACCTGCGAATAAAACACGTAAGGCGATGAATGAGCTACGCTTAGAAATGGGAACGCGTTTAGGGTTACGAGATAAAAATACTTTTAGCTGTTTATGGGTAGTTGACTTTCCATTGCTAGAGTATAACGAAGAAGTCAATCGTTACTTTGCCATGCATCATCCATTCACTTCACCACTTCCTGAAGATATGTCGTTATTAGAAACTAATCCAGGTGAGGTACGTGCTAATGCCTACGATATGGTAATTAATGGAGTTGAAGTCGGAGGTGGATCTATTAGGATTTATAATAAAGATTTACAAGTTACTAGGATTTACAAAAGAAGAAGCGCAGGAGCAGTTTGGATTTTTAATGAATGCATTTGAATTTGGGGCTCCTCCACACGGCGGAATTGCATTTGGGTTTGATAGATTATGCTCTTTATTTGGTGGATCAGAAAGTATTCGAGATTTCATTGCATTCCCTAAGAATAATAGTGGTAGAGATGTAATGATAGATGCACCATCAATCATTCACGATGAGCAATTAAAAGAACTCGGAATAAAAATTTAAGCATAAAAAAAGCGACAATTTCTTGTCGCTTTTTTATTTATTTGATTGTTATCCTTCGAGAAACTAAAACATTGTCAGTTTGAATTTTCAAGAAGTAATATCCTGCTTTTTTATCTTCGAGATTTATCACGTACACATTTCCATTTACATGTTCAGCTTCAATTTCTGCTACCTTATTCCCTAATAAGTCGAATACAGCAACGATTGGATTTTCGTTTTGAGTTTCAGATAATTTTATATTGATAATTCCGTTAGATGGTTGTGGATAGATTGATATCTCACTAATTGTATTGCTAATTCTTGTATTATCGTCTGTTTGACCAAAAGCGCTGATTGAAAAAACGCAAAAGAACAGGATGGTTGCTAGGTAATGTGTTGTTTTCATAATTTCTGAATTTTTAGTTCGCGGCCCAAAGCAATAACCTTGCCGTTATTTATTATTATAGGTATTCATGGTAAGTGCGAGTCCTGCGCTAACAAAACTCTTTATCATTTCTACTGCTATTTCTACTCTGGGTACTAGATCGGCACTCTCAGTTGTAGTCCAATGTCCAAGCACATAATCGACCTGTTTACCTTTAGGATAATTATTGCCTATGCCAAATCGCAAGCGAGCAAACTGTTCAGTCTGTAAGCATTCGATGATATTAGTTAATCCATTATGCCCCGCTGCACCTCCGGATGGTTTCATTCTTAAAGTTCCAAAAGGAAGTGCAAGATCATCTGTTACTACCAACAGATTTTCTTTAGGAATTTTTAGTTCCTGAAGCCAATACCGAATAGCCTCACCACTTAGATTCATGTAAGTGGTAGGCTTAATAATATGCACCTGACGACCTTTTAATCTACCTTCTGCGATCCAAACCTTTTTACCTGAAGAAAAATCAGTGGACAAGGATTTAGCTAATGCATCGGCCACATCAAAACCAATGTTATGTCGAGTGTGGACATAATCGGGACCTATATTTCCTAAACCTGCAATTAAATATTTCATAATTCAGTAAAAATACGAATAGAGGAGCGCTTGGGGCACCCCTCTATTGCTATGTTATGAAGCTATATTATTTCTTAGATGCTTCAGCTGCTTCAGCAGAAACATTACGAGTCATATTTACGCTTACGATTACGTTAGCTGGCGACTCTAATAAAGTTACTTCTGATAAATTCAAATCGCGAACACGAATTGAATCACCGATTTTCATAGGAGAAATATCTACTGAAATATAATCAGGTAGATTAGCTGGTAAAGCTTTAACCTTTAAACGGCGGTACTTAGTTACTAATTTACCTCCCATTTTAACACCTTCAGAAGCACCAGTTAATTTCACTGGAATACTCATCGTTACCGGCTTATTATCGAACACCTGAAGGAAATCAGCATGAATGATAATATCCGTTACTGGATGGTACTGAACATCCTGGATTACGCATTGGTACTCTTTTCCATCAACTGATAATTTCACCATGTGAACATCAGGAGTGTAAACTAGTCCTTTGAATGATGATAAATCAGTAGAGAAATGTACTTGCTCTTCTCCACCATAAAGTACGCATGGAACCATTTCGCTACCACGAAGATTTTTTACCTCTTGTTTAGAGATGTTCGCGCGCTTTGCTCCATTAATTTCAATCGTTTTCATTTGGGTAATAATTATTCTTTTACAAATAGTGAACTTATAGACTCATATGCATACACTCGCTGAATTGCTTTTGCAAACAATGCTGATGTAGATAATTGTTTAATTTTTGTTGATTCTTTTTTAAGTGGAATAGTATCGCAAACTACTAATTCCGTTAGATGTGAATTCTCTACTCTTTCGTAGGCAGCACCACTTAAAACCGGATGCGTACAGAAAGCACGAACTGAAGCTGCTCCTGAATCAATTAACAATCCTGCAGCCTTTGTTAAAGTACCAGCAGTATCAATAATATCATCAACCAATATTACATCTCTTCCCTTCACATCTCCAATTACTGTCATACTCTCTATTTCATTGGCTCTTTTACGATGCTTATCAATAATTGCCATATCTGCATTAAAGTACGAAGCATAAGTACGGGCGCGATGAACTCCTCCCATATCAGGTGCACAAATAAGCATATTTGGCAAATCTAAACTCTTGATATAAGGGACAAAAATCGCTGAAGCGTCCATGTGATCTACGGGCACATCAAAAAATCCTTGGATTTGAGGTGCATGTAAATCCATCGTCATGATTCTGGTAACACCTGCGGCAGTAAGTAAATTAGCAACC
>JBDKGQ010000295.1:0-2520 GCA_039798145.1 Bacteroidota bacterium | reverse complement strand
TTCCAACTTCTCTCACAGTTAATGATGAAGTTGTCGCAACCCAAAATGAAATTCCATTATTGATAGCATATCGGCGTACACTGATCACCTTGAAAATAATAATCAGTGCAAAAAAGAATAATATAAAGAATATAGGCCCTGACCTAAACTTTCGAAACCCCTTTTTCTGCGCAGTTGCCTTATAAGGTTCGCCTTTTACTGCATCTATAATCTTACTAACGCCATTGTCTATACCCTCAACGTATTTTCCTTGCTTAAAAAACGGACGAATATCATTACTAATAATCTTTCCACATAAGGCATCTGGCAACGCACCCTCTATTCCGTAACCGGTGGTGATAAACATCTGACGATCATTTACAGCTACGCAGAGCAGTACACCATTTTCATTCCCCTTTGTTCCAATCTTCCATTCGTTAAACAAGCCTGTAGAATATTCACTGATAGGCATATCCGAAGTAGTCTCAATAACTACAACTGCAATCTGAGTGGATGTAGAATCTGCAAAGGCTACAAGTCTCTTTTCTAAGTCCTCTAGCTGACCAGCATCCAATGTCTTTGTAAAATCGTTGACTAAACGAGGAGGATCAGATGGCTTGGGATACTCGACCTGCGCCCAGCTATTGCTGAACATTGTAATAATAAGTACGAGTATAAGTCCAATTTTTTTCATCTATCCTATCACTATATCATTCGGTAATTCATTTATATCATTCTCGCGCGGCGGAAAAAATTTCGACAATGCCAATCCTGTTTCCTGAATGGCAATCGTTAAACCATCAACGTATTTTTCTTCTTTAAAAGAAGCAACCATCTTTTGCTTGATTGTTCTCCAAAACTCCTCACCGACTTTCTGATGTATTCCTGCATCACCAATAATCGCAAACTTTTTATGTCCGAAGGCTACATATAACAGTACGCCGTTACGCAATTCTGTTTTATGCATTTTCAACTTCTCGAAAATAAAAGCTGCACGATCCATTACATCGGCATCACATTCTTCTTCTAAGTACAATCGTATTTCGCCCGAAGTTTTTTCTTCAGCTGCTGCAATCGCAATCTTTAATTGCTGCAAATTTTCTTCTGTTAAACTTCCTGTAATGGGCATATGCTTAGTTGAAATTAGGCACTACCGGTTTGTTTGTTCCTGGATCCGCTTGAAAAAACGCTTTTTCATGAAATCCGAAGAAGCCTGCAACAATATTTTGCGGAAACGTTTTAATACTCAAATTATAATCTTGAACAGCTTCATTAAATGTTTTACGAGAAAAAGCAATTCTGTTTTCTGTTCCTGATAATTCATTCATTAATCCTTGAAAAGCTTCAGTTGTTTTTAACTGAGGATAATTTTCTGCTACAGCCAACAAACGACTAATTGCACCGCCTGCTTGGTTTTGTGCCGCCTGGAATTTTGCTAGTTGTTCCGGAGTAATATTACTTGGATCAATTTTCATCGAAGTAGCACTTGCTCTAGCTTCCATCACCTGCTTTAAAGTTTCCTGCTCAAACTTCGCAGAACCTTTTATCGTTTCTACTAAACTTGGAATTAAATCCGCACGACGCTGGTAGTTATTCTCTACTTGAGCCCATGCTGTTTTAATAGCCATGTCTTTTGATACCATCGCGTTATAATTGCCTGCGACAAATCGATAAGCAACAAATACAATTAATAGGAATGCTGCGAAAATGATCAGCAATACTTTGTAAATAGGTTTCATATTGGGGATTGTTTGTTTAGTTTGATTGCGTTAACGAATGTAGTATAAATTTATTTTCACATTTGAAATCGAAGGTAATTTATTTTAAATCCTTCTGCCATGAATTTCTTCTCATAGGTTGTTTGAATGGATAAATTAAATCCATCCGGAGTGTCGGTATACAAATCTTTCGTACATACTTCCATTGTTCCTGCTTCATCGGCCAATACTTCAAGTGTATATTCGAATAATCCAATGTTATCCGTTTTCAAATGCAACTTGCCACCTTGCTTCAACAACATCCGATAAAGATTCATGAACTTCTTATTCGTTAACCGGCGATTCTCACGTGTTAACTGCGGCTGCGGATCAGGAAAGGTAATCCATATTTCACTCACCTCTCCCTTTTCAAAAAATTGTGCGAGCCATTCAATATGCACACGTAGGAAGGCTGCATTCATGATATTCTCTTCGTTGGCTGTCTTTGCCCCTCTCCAGATTCGTGCGCCTTTAATATCAATACCAATAAAGTTTTTATCAGGATTATCTTTTGATAACGCTACCGTATACTCTCCTCTTCCACAGCCAATCTCCAATACAATCGGATTTTCATTTTTGAATACGTTCTTGTTCCAGTTTCCCTTCATTCCATGATCTGTATGCACCAGTGGAAACGGAAATTGATAAACTCGCTCTAATCGCGTCAGCTCATCAAATCGTTGTAATTTTTTCTTCGACATAATTTCAGCTAACGAAAATAAGCAACCGCACCTTACATTCAAAATAGAAAGTGTTCACTAACTTTGTTTTTATGCAACAAGGG
>JBDKGQ010000294.1:0-2528 GCA_039798145.1 Bacteroidota bacterium | reverse complement strand
CTTTGTCCCGATTGTAAGAACCTTTACACCCTTTGTTGCTGGTGTAGGTCAGATGGACTATAAGAGAAAATTTTTACCTTATGATATTTTAGGTGGTACTCTTTGGATAACATCTATGACAGTGAGTGGTTACTACTTCGGACAAATTGAATGGGTGAAAAAACATTTCGAAGGCGTTGTTATTTTAATTGTTTTGATTTCCATTTTACCGATGGTAATTACCTATTTAAAACATCGATTCAGCAAGAAGTAAATGAAACGGTTTGCATTAATCGGAAATCCCCTTACCCACTCTTTTTCTAAGTCCTATTTTCAGTCGAAGTTCGAACGCGAAGGAATCGAGGATGTAACCTATGAAAATATCGAAATTACTTCCGAAGAAGAACTAAAAAACTTACTTGCGCAAAAGCTTTACGATGGTTTTAATATTACCATTCCATGGAAAGAAGCTGTATTGAAATTAGCAGATGAAGTAAGTGATGAATGTTTAGCAATTCAATCAGCGAATGTTTTAAAATTGACTGATGTCGGTTATAAAGCCTACAACACCGATTACATTGGCTTTCAGGAAACCTTAAAACCTTTATTAAAACCTTATCATACATCAGCACTCATTCTAGGAAGCGGCGGATCATCAAAAGCCATTGCGTATGTATTGCAATTATTGGATATCGATTATCAAATAGCAACGCGTGAGGAAACGAATGGGGGACTTATTAATTATGGTGATATACGCACAATCGACGTACGTAATTCCACCATTATCATCAATACAACGCCACTCGGAATGAGTCCGAATATAAACGCCTTCCCAGCAATACCTTATGAGGGCATCGATAAATTCCATTTGGCCTATGATTTAATCTACAATCCGGCGGAGACACAATTCTTGAAAAAGGCCAACTTACAAGGGGCTATGACTAAGAATGGCTATGATATGCTGATTAGACAGGCGGAAGAATCCTGGAAAATCTGGAATAATTAAGTGTTTAATAAAATATCCATCCACTTTCAAAAACTAATTAGTTCGTTGTATATTCGCAATCTTAATAGAATACTATCGTGAAAAACATTCAACTTAAAGACATCAGTATTATCTCGGGAATTATCCTTTTAGGCGCTTTGAGCCGTTTAATTCCTCATCCTTTGAACTTCACTCCTATTGCTGCTATGGCATTATTTGGAGCTGCTGTATTGAGCGATAAACGCCTAGCTATCATTATCCCTTTTGCTGCGATGTTCATCAGCGATATCTTATTACAACTTGTCAACGGAACTGGATTTCATGATCAGATGTTCTTAGTTTACGGATGTACTATTTTCAGTTGGCTAATCGGATTTCAGATAAGAGAGAAATTACAATTCAAAAATATTTTGATGGCAACTGTAGGTTCTGCAATCCTATTCTTCGTTACTACCAATTTCGGAGTATGGATGTTAGGTTATTATGGTTACACAATGACAGGATTAATTAACTGCTTCACAATGGCGATTCCTTTCTTCCGTGGGACTATCACTGGTGATTTATTCTATTCATTGGTTTTCTTCGGAAGTTATTCTTTGATTAAAAATCAGATTCCTGTTTATCTGAAAAAATAAAAAAATATACTCGTAAAATTAGCCCCGGACAATTAACTCCGGGGTTTCTTTTTTGTTATAGCTAATAGCCCTAACTTTGCAACACAATTTTTGAAAATGATTACCAAAGAACAAGTATTAGAAGCATTAAGTCATGTAGAGGAACCCGATTTAAAAAAGGACCTTGTTACGCTTAATATGATCAGTGATGTGGAAATTGATGGCAAGAATGTAAGTTTCACTGTTATCCTTACAACTCCTGCTTGTCCGCTAAAAGAACTGATCTCTAATGCTTGTCGCAATGCGATCATTCACATGGTTGATGCAGAGGCAATCGTTACAGTCAATATGACTGCGCGTGTAACAACGCAGCGTAATCAAGGAAATGATTTCTTGAAAGGAGTAAAAAACATTATTGCTGTTTCTTCTGGTAAAGGCGGTGTGGGAAAATCGACTGTTGCTGCTAACCTTGCAATAGCCATGGCACAAACAGGTGCTCGTGTTGGTTTGATTGATGCAGATATCTATGGTCCATCGCAACCGATTATGTTTGGTGTGGAGCACGAACAATTATTCATTACTGAACGCGATGGAATGCAGTTAATGGTTCCAGTAGAAAAATACGGAGTGAAATTATTATCCATCGGATTTTTAACTGATCCCGCGCAAGCAATTGTATGGCGCGGACCAATGGCAGCAAAAGCATTGCGTCAATTATTCTCTGACGGTGATTGGGGTGAATTAGATTATTTATTTATTGACTTACCTCCTGGAACAGGCGATGTACATTTAACTCTTGCAGCTTCCGTTCCTCTTACAGGTGCCGTAGTAGTTTCTACTCCACAACAAGTTGCACTAGCGGATACATTAAAAGGAATCGGTATGTTCAGAATGGAGCAAATCAATATTCCTATTATCGGAATTATTGAAAACATGGCTTACTTTACGCC
>JBDKGQ010000293.1:0-2537 GCA_039798145.1 Bacteroidota bacterium | reverse complement strand
CTTTTCCCTTCATTGACTGCTGTCGCAACTAATTTATCGAGCGTAGTTTTTCCAATTCCTCGAGTAGGGTAGTTGATGATTCGCTTGATCGCTTCTTCATCACTTGGGTTAATTGCTAATCGGAAATAAGCTAATAAATCTTTAATCTCTTTTCGATTATAAAACGAAGTGCCGCCATAAACACGATAAGGAATGTTTAATCGTCTTAATGCTTCTTCCATCGATCGCGACTGTGCATTGGTGCGATATAAAATAGCAAAGTCTTTATTGTGTAATTGATGGTTCATCTTCTCCTGAAAAATGGAATTAGCAACCATATTGCCTTCTTCGTTATCGGAGAGTGATTTAATTACTTTAATTTTTTCACCGTAGTGATTATCGGTCCAAACATCTTTTTTTAATTGATGTTTATTCTTAGCAATGATACTATTCGCAGCTTGAACAATCATTTTTGTGCTGCGGTAATTTTGCTCAAGCTTAAAAGTTCTTAATTCAGGATAATCTTTTTCAAAATTTAAAATGTTCTGAATATTTGCTCCGCGGAATGCATAAATACTTTGAGCGTCGTCGCCTACTACACAGATGTTCTGATGTTGCGCAGATAATTTTCTCACGATGACATACTGCACATAGTTGGTGTCTTGAAACTCATCCACCATGATGTACTTAAACTTATTCTGATACTTATACAACACATCCGGATGATCTTGAAATAATTTCCAGGTGTAATACAAAATATCATCAAAGTCCATAGCTGATGCATTAAAGCAACGCTTGCTATACATCTCAAATAAGGTAGCTGTTAGCGGGCGACCAGTACTTTTATCTTCACTTAATACTTCTGGATTATGAGCGTATTGCTGCCAGTTGTATAAATTATTTTTTGCGCTGGAAATACGATTTAAAACAACAGAAGGTTTGTATGTTTTATCATCTAAATTTTGTTCTTTCAAAATATCGCGCATCAAACTTTTACTGTCATCACTATCGTAAATCGTAAAGTTGGTTGGGAATCCAATCTTATCTGCTTCAACGCGTAAAATTTTTGCAAATACCGAGTGGAAAGTGCCCATCCATAAGTTCTTCGCTTCTGTTCCCGCAACCTTGTTGATACGCTCTTTCATTTCACGAGCAGCTTTATTCGTAAATGTTAAAGCCAATATCTGAAATGCATCAACGCCGTTATTTAATAAATGTGCTATTCGAAAGGTTAATACTCTTGTTTTTCCTGAGCCTGCACCTGCAATAATCATCACTGGTCCCTCTGTCTGAACAACTGCATCACACTGCGCTTCGTTTAATTGTTGTAAATATTCTGACATAAGCTACAAATATACATCTTCACTTTCTGATGAAAGGAATTTTCAAGGCCCATAATCCCGATTTTTAATAAATAGTTTTTAACAAATCGAGACTTTTTTAATCTCTATAGGAATTGAAAAAATGCTTAATATTGAAAATCAAAATTTACTTATGAATAAATACATACGAATTATCGCATCGCTTCTCTTCTGTTTTTCATTTTCAACTGCTTTAAAAGCACAATGTCCTGCCGGCTATGACCTTATCAAAGTTGAACTTTTAACTGATAATTATCCCCAGGAAACAAGCTGGAATCTTTATAGCAATACCGGTGCTATTTTACTTTCAAGCCAACAAGGTATGGCCGTCGCCTCATTTTATGCTGATTCTATCTGCGTTCCTACGGGTACTTGTGTCAAATTTATTATTCAGGATTCCTATGGAGATGGTATTTGCTGTAACTACGGAATCGGTCATTATACTTTATCAGTGAATGGAGCAGTTGCTGATAGTGGAGGACAGTTTACGTATTCTGCGACCTCTTATGTTAATTGTCCTCCAGGGTCTTATTGCAGCGACGCCTTTACTGCTTATCAGGACACAATTTATAATTCAGTGGGTGCATCAACATGGTATGAGTTTACTCCGGATTCTACGGGTATGTTTAATATTAGTGCATGCTTTCCAAACAACACCTGCAATACACGACTTTGGGTGTACGATCATTGCAATAATTTAGTCTGGGATTCACTTCAGTATGGAACAATTTACTTCAATGATGATGCGTGTGGTATCCAATCTTATTTACCTGCTGGTTTGCAAGCCGGTCAAACTTATTACATTCGTGTGGGTGGTGACTATACATGCATTGATAGCAATATAACATGGCAAATTACATACGGCGGACCTGTTGTGGGTTGCATGGATTCTACTGCATGTAATTTTAATCCGCTTGCAAGTATAGACAACAATACTTGTATTTATCCTGGTGATCCTAATTGTAATCACGGTCCTGATTTAGTTGTTGATCAAAATGTCTTACGTAATTCGCTTTATGTTTCTTCCATCAATGGAAACGATGTTTGTTTGATAGGTGAGGGTTGTACTTCTGGTTATGGACAACGCGACATTATTAATTTCTCCACACGTATTTTAAATAATGGCGATCAAGATTATTATATCGGTCCACCACAAACGGGCAATTCGCAATTTGTTTATGATAACTGTCACGGACA
>JBDKGQ010000292.1:0-2543 GCA_039798145.1 Bacteroidota bacterium | reverse complement strand
AGATAAAACTGCCATCGAAAAATACCTTGTAGCAAAAGGTCTTGATAAGAAATCATTGGTATTCAGTTCTATCTCTGTGGAGAATTTAGCGACTTATCGTTATGGTGCAAACGGAGAAGTAGTAGGACAAGATTTCGCAGGATACAAACTCACTCAATCGGTTGAAATTACCTCTTCAAAAATTGATCAAGTAGAAGAAGTGTCACGTAATATTACCGAGTTAATCAACGAAGGAATTCAACTAAATTCACAAGCGCCGCGTTATTATTATACTAAGCTGGCTGATTTAAAACTTTCATTAGTATCAAAAGCAACCAAAGATGCCCGTGAGCGTGCTGAAAAAATTGCGGAAGAATCAGGAAGTAGTATCGATAAATTAACCACTGCTCAAATGGGAATTATTCAGATTACCGGACAAAACTCGGGCGAAGATTATTCATGGGGAGGGGCTTATAATACTTCCTCTCGCGAGAAAACGGCTTCCATTACCATGAAATTGAACTATAAACTAGACTAATAATCCCGTTTTTAACAATACAGGAAAGTCGCTCAAATGGGCGACTTTTTTCATTTAAACGACCTAATCAATAAGCTCACTTTTTAGAGCGAAATTCTTTTTTAAGGCCTGCAAACATTTCCTATATAGAATTGTTCTAAATAGGAAAATTTCATCGTATCTTTGCCCTCAAATTGTTAATAACATGATTACCGTAACAGAAAAAGCCATCGAAAAAGCGCGCGATTTAATGAAGGAAGAGAATCGCCCGGTCGACTCATTTATCCGAGTTGGTGTAGAAGGAGGCGGATGCTCAGGTCTTTCTTATAAGCTTGAATTTGATAGTGTTATCAAAGATGGCGACAAGGTTTTTGAAGATAAAGGGATGAAAATCGTATGTGATAAGAAGAGCTTTTTATACCTCGTAGGTACTCAACTCGACTTCTCCGACGGCCTTAACGGAAAAGGTTTTGAATTCCATAATCCTAACGCAACGCGTACCTGCGGATGCGGCGAATCGTTCGCTGTTTAATTATTTTAAAAGATTTTAGTTCATGTCTGACGACTTAAAAATATTAGATGATGTTACCAACTCCGAATATAAATGGGGTTTTGTAAGTAATATCGAAAGTGATAATGCGCCGAAAGGACTTAACGAGGATATCGTTCGTTTTATCTCTGCAAAAAAGAATGAGCCAGAATGGTTGCTCGAATATCGCCTAAAAGCGTTTCGCCATTGGCAAACTATGACCGAGCCTGCTTGGCCAAATGTTACCTATCCGAAAGTTGATTTTCAAGATATCATTTATTACTCTGCGCCTAAACCAAAAGTGCAGTTGAATAGTTTAGATGAACTCGATCCAGAAATCAAAGCAACGTTTGATAAACTCGGAATTTCACTCGAAGAACAAAAGCGTTTAGCTAATGTGGCTGTTGATGCAGTTATCGATTCGGTTTCTGTAAAGACAACATTTCGTGAAGTATTAGCGGAGAAAGGAATTATCTTTTCTTCTTTTTCAGAAGCTGTTCAAGAACATCCAGAATTAGTAAAGAAATATTTAGGAAGTGTAGTCCCTTACACAGATAATTTTTACGCAGCATTAAATGCAGCAGTGTTTAGTGATGGTTCTTTTTGTTATATCCCGAAAGGTGTTCGTTGTCCAATGGAGCTAAGTACGTATTTCCGTATTAACTCTGCTGGAACAGGTCAATTTGAAAGAACATTAATTATTGCCGACGAAGGTGCTTATGTAAGTTATCTCGAAGGATGTACTGCTCCTATGCGTGATGAGAATCAGTTGCACGCAGCAGTAGTAGAAATCGTTTCGCATGCAGAAGCGCAAGTGAAATATTCAACGGTGCAGAATTGGTATCCAGGAGATAAAGAAGGCAAAGGTGGAATTTTCAACTTTGTTACCAAGCGTGGAATTTGTCTCGGAAATAAATCAAAAATTTCATGGACGCAAGTTGAAACAGGTTCTGCTGTAACTTGGAAGTATCCATCGGTAATTTTAAAAGGTGATAATTCTGTTGGAGAATTTTACTCTGTTGCGGTAACGAATAATATGCAACAAGCAGATACTGGTACTAAGATGATTCATATCGGAAAAAATACCAGCAGTACAATTATCTCTAAAGGAATTAGCGGAGGTAAAAGTCAGAATAGTTACCGAGGATTAGTGAAGATTAATAAGAGTGCTGATAACGCAAGAAACTTTTCTCAATGCGATTCATTACTACTCGGCGATCAATGTGGTGCACATACATTCCCATATTTAGAAGTAAGTAATAAGTCGGCGAAAGTAGAGCATGAAGCAACGACTTCGAAAGTTGGAGAAGATCAAATATTTTATTGCAACCAACGTGGTATCTCAACAGAAGATGCAGTAGGATTAATTGTGAATGGCTATTGCAAAGAAGTATTTAATCAGTTGCCAATGGAGTTTGCCGTTGAAGCACAAAAATTATTAGCCATCTCTTTAGAAGGTTCAGTAGGATAAAAATTTAATCAAGCGAAATACAAAATAAAAATGTTAACGATAAAAGA
>JBDKGQ010000291.1:0-2548 GCA_039798145.1 Bacteroidota bacterium | reverse complement strand
GTTTACATCCTCGTAGTTAGATGGGTCAGACAAAGGAATTTTTACAAGCTTACTTGATTCCTGATAGGTAACATATAATGTATCATCAGTAGCATTCAATGCCGAACCATGTAAATTTATTGTTGCACCTGTACTTGGAAAAGGACCAATCGTCTGTGAAGAGTTATTATCAAAATCAACAATCGCAACGCGCCCTCCATTATAATCTACAGCATATCCAAACTTTGAATTTTTAGAAATACTAATAGTATTCCACCCGCCGGCTATCCCATTCCCAATTGGAATTGTTTTGACTAACTGATCACTAACGGTACTGTATAGCTGAACAACATCCGAGTTAAGATAAACCGTAACCCAGTAATTTCCATCAGGTGTTACTTTAATATTATGCGGCGATTCAGGAGGAGTAGCTCCAGCATTTTTTCCTACATCAACCATCGCCATAACAACCTCTTTTTTTGCATCAAATACAGATACAACATCACAACCTTGATTAGTCACATAATACTTTTTACGATTCGCATCAATTGGAAACATCTCTTCCCCATTCTTCGACTTCCCTCCTGCATCAATCCATGCTTTCAACGTTTGATATTCAGCAGACGACAATGGTGTTCCATTAATCGGCATCGTTGGTTGTACAACTAATCCTTTAGTGCTATCAGTATTGGTAAAATAGAGCATCGTACTAAAATCAGAACGACGCGGAATTACGATTGCTCCATTATTAGTCCCTCTATAACACGCTTCCCAAGTCGATAAATCCAATCCAGCTGCACCAACACTACTAATATCATTATGACAACCAGCAGTTGCGCACTTTCCAGTTATTATCGCATCAACATCATCAGGATAATTAGTAACAACAGGTGCTTCATATACATCATATCGACATGATGCAAAAAATAATAGTGCTACTAAACAACAACTATGAGCTAATTTATTAATCACCTTCTGTAACATAGAGATTTATACTTTGAGTCCCTTCTTTTTGAGAAGTACTAAATGGAATTCCACCTTTTACAACATTATTTGGCGGAGTAAGCAAACTGTCAATTCCTACTGCATAGATATAATAATCTCCACAATTCAACCCACTTAAATATGCAATGCTCGTTGTATCATTTGCCTTAAATGTCATGTCATAATTAGATGTGGCTTCTCCAGGAAAATCCTGCGTATTAAATTTCACATAAACAGTGCAGCCCTTTATCTCACGGATATGATGAATCATTTTTGCAGCGACAGTAAGTCCACCACCAGAACCAGCTTTACAATCATCTTCCTTGCAACTATTACAAGACGTGATGAATAACATAGCAATCAAAAATAACTTATATGACTTCATAACTTGATTATTTTTTTGTTGATTGAACGACTCTTCCCAACGATATTACAAATGTAAACACCGGCTCTCAGACTTTTTAAATTGACAATGCTGATATTTGTCGTGATTAAGTCATTATATACTGTTCTTCCTTCTAAATCCATAATCACCAAGCGACTTTCTTCATTAGCATTAAAATTACTAATTTCTAATCTGATCTCATCATTTGCAGGATTAGGATATAAATTAAAAATCAAATTATCATTAGCAGTATTACCCTGTAATGATAAAACACTGTTTTGAGAATATAAAACAACACCACCACAAGCGTTACCAACTACTAAATCATATTTACCATCACCGTCAACATCCGAAGCAGCAGGAAAACATCTTTGGGGCTCATAGATATTTTGAAACATACTATCGACTAAATTAAAATTTCCATTTAGATTTCCATCGATATTATTGTAGTGATATAAATATCCACTAAGTGATCCAACTAACAACTCATAGCCATTACCGTTATCAAACAAATAAGGAACACTAAAACCTGCAAACGAATTTACCTTTCGAACATTAACTCCTCCAAAATTTGGAGTTATAAATGAAAATGTAAAATTGCCATTGTTTCGATAATAATTGATATTCCCATTACGCTCTCCGATTAATAAATCGAGCTGGCCATCTCTATCTACATCTACTAATTGAGGCGCAGCATTGCTACCAACATTTATCCCCAGATAATTAGAATTAGAAAGAATAAAACAATTAGGTTTGGATGAACCACTTGAGGCAATATTTAAAAAAAGATGGATATTCCCACTAGCATCACCAACGATCATATCATCATCACTATCACCATCTACATCGCCAAATGTTAATGAAGAACCTATAATCCCTGTTAACGATAGAGCAGAAAAATCATCCGTAACAAATCTGAATTGAAAATTAGTTCCAGATGAAATGTTTTCATAATAAGCAATTTTGCTTGTTAATACTCCAGCATCTGATCGATATTCATTGGCTACTAATAAATCTTTTTTGCCATCTGCGTTAACATCAAAAAATGCAGGATGAGCACCCGTACCAATTTCTACCATTTGATTCACGAGCCATTCATTAGTAGTATAATTAAATACATTAGTTTGGTTATTAGTTGTGTTATTATAGAACAGGATATTTTTATAATCTTCTCCAGTATCAAAGAAATTAGAAACCACT
>JBDKGQ010000290.1:0-2550 GCA_039798145.1 Bacteroidota bacterium | reverse complement strand
TTTTTACTCAAGAACCGACACCACACATTTAAACGTTTCCGACGAACAATGGGAAAAAGTACTTCCAGAAGATGTTTATTATATCGCCCGAAATAAAGGAACAGAGCGGGCATTTACAGGTAAGTATTGGGACTTTGAAGGCAACGGAACTTACTATTGTGCATGTTGTGGTAATGCCCTTTTTAAGTCGGATGCTAAATTTGGAAGCTCTTGCGGATGGCCAAGCTTTTATGAGTCGATCCACCCTAATAGCGTAATTTATAAGGAAGACAACTCTTATGGCATGAGCCGCGTTGAGGTGCTTTGCGGAAGATGTGATGGACACCTCGGACATATATTTGATGATGGTCCGGCCCCAACATACAAGCGTTTTTGTATGAATTCCATTGTGTTAGACTTTGAGCCTGACCAGAAATAAAGTCAATAAAGGTTAAATTTTAGAAGTCCCGGGAGCCATCTCGGGACTTTTTTATTGGCTTTCGGGCAACCTTTTAAATCTTATCAAGTATAACGGCCCTAGTGAAATAGATAGAATCGAATGCGTTATGTTAATCTCAGGAAGAACACTCATTAAAATTGGAATAGTCGTATTAATCGCATTAATAGTACTACTCCTTTTAAACCCATAATCGAATAACAAAATCTGTTATGAAAACGATAAAAAATTATTGGAAGGCAATCTCAACAAAATGGCATTGGATGTTATTTACCATGATCACCGTATTTGTTGTGGCTGGCTTTTATTTATTTGTTAAACCAACAGTTTATCAATCAACGGCAGTTGTAAAAATTGATTTGATTAATCAGTCGATTAATAATAACTCCAACACAAAGGATATTGCTGCGGAATTAGAAACGATAAAATCGAAAGCACTTTTTGAAAAGGCATTAGCAACAACCGATTTTAATGTAGCTTACTTTATCAAAGGGAACTTCAGAAATACAGAGATCTACAATCATGCTCCATTCACTGTCGATAGTTTTATTGCTAAACCAGGCTTTGATAAGCGTGCCTATTACTTTCAGTATTTAGATGCTAGTCATTATTCAATTAATTATTCAACGCCTACTACTGATAAAACAATTGTTGCAACATTTGGTAAGGTGATAAAAGATGATGGTTGTTCTTTCATCGTGAATAAATCAAACAACAAAAATTATTTTAATGAATACGACTGGGGATTTAATCTTTATTCTTCAGCCGCATTAACAAAAGAGCTTTATAATTCAAACTATAAAGTTTTAACTACAACTGATCGTCCGAATGCTAACGTAGTTAAAGTAAGTTACACGCATCCAGTTCCGGAAAAGGCAAGTGTATTAGTGAATGCAATCGTAAACACGTACATCGATCAGATTAACAACGATAATAATTCTTACGCAAGTAATACCAACGAATATCTAGATGATCAGTTAGCTGATTATGCAAATAAATTACACCATTCAACGAAAGAAATAAATCAGTTTAAATCGAATAATGATTTTATGGATTTGTATCAATCATCAGATGCAACCTATAAAACATTAGGAGCTTTAGAAGTTCAAAATGTAGATATCAACTTAAAGCTTACATCTCTTGATCGTTTAAGTGAATATTTGCGTCATTCTTCTTCGGATAGTTATATCGCACCAGATTTAGAGGAGATAAAAAATAATGCCTTCGGGGAAGCTATTAATCGTTTCAATCAGAATTTAAGAGAGAAAAAGAAATTAATTTCTTCTGGTAATACCGATCAATTAGCACAAGTACAAAGTGATATCGATGCTGAAAGAGCTTTCCTGGTAGAATGCGTTAATAACACAAGAAAAAAATTAATTCTTCAAAAGCAAACGTTAACTACTTCCATTAATTCGGAAAGAGCTTCGGTTGGCGATTTACCAAATAAGCAAAACAAATTACAATCGTTAAGTCGCGATTACTATTTAAATGAGCGTATTTATAATTTCCTTGCTGATAAAAAAGCACAGTTAGTAGTTATTCAAAATCCATTTGAACAAAGCAATAAGTTCATTGAGAATGCGGAGCCTGCTTTTTATCCGGAAGAAAAAACATCTCCATTGTTTTTTATTTTAGTGATGGTAGCAGCTTTAGTATTAGGTTCAGTGGCTGCAATGGTAGCGTATGCAAAACGTAAAATTCATTCGCCTGCCGACCTACGCGATCAGAAATCGATTCCGTTTATCGGACAAATAGAAATTTTACAAGACGTGAAAGGCGCTTATCAGTCGTTCACCGCATTATCAACAAAGATTCAATGTAGCTTAGATGCTGGAAAGCATCAGATTATAACGGTTACCAGTAGCCGTAAAGGAGAAGGTAAAACCTTTATTGCTTCTCACATTGCAAGAACATTAGCAGCTCAAAATAAAAAGGTGTTGTTGATTGATGCAAATACATTTAATCCGAAGTTACATGAAATCTTCTCGATGGAGCAAGAAAACGGATTAACCGATTATTATAGTAACAAAGCACCTATTAGTGATTGTGTGCATACTACTACCATCGATCAGTTAGATATCCTACCTGCTGGTATCGATACAAATCCGGTT
>JBDKGQ010000289.1:0-4459 GCA_039798145.1 Bacteroidota bacterium | reverse complement strand
ATATTTTTGCCGGAGTAAATCTTTAAGTGAAGTTATTTGCAGCTCTTGCAATTTTTGCTGTAGCTTGTAATCAATCAGCTGAAAAAGATGCATCGGCATCGACAGAAACTTCTGAATCATCAAAAGCAGAATTTTTCGGAGCTAAAATCACAGAAGAGAATGCTGTTCCTGTAGATTCAGTTGTATCAATGCTTAAAAATTCAAATCAGGATATCGCATCAGTAAAGGTAACTGGAGCAATTGATGCAGTTTGTAAGAACAAAGGATGTTGGATGACAATAGCTAACGGAGTAGGTGAGCCATTAAGAATTACATTTAAAGATTATGGTTTCTTTGTTCCTAAAGATTGTGCTGGGAAAACGGCTGTTTTTGAAGGAAGAGCATACCATGATACTGTTACTGTAGCGATGTTGAAAGAATACGCGAAAGATGATGGTAAATCGAAAGAAGAAATTGAAAAAATTACAGAGCCAGAAATCAGTTTAGGTTTCGAAGCTACTGGAGTAATCATTAAGTAATATTCCTTTTTTCGGTAATGAAGATTATTGAGTGTCCTAGAGATGCCATGCAAGGCATTTCTGAATTTATTCCTACGGAAATAAAAGTGGAATATATCAATCAGCTTTTGAAAGTTGGTTATGATACCATCGACTTTGGATCTTTCGTTTCTCCGAAGGCAATACCTCAATTAAGAGATACCGCAGAAGTACTTTCACAACTAGATTTAAGTTCAACTTCCTCTAAGTTATTAGCAATTGTTGCTAATCATCGTGGAGCAGAAGATGCGGTCGAGTTTGAAGAAATTGCTTACCTCGGTTTTCCATTCTCCATTTCTGAAACATTTCAATTAAGAAATACCAATAGTACAATTGAACAATCGCTAACGACTGTTTCTCAAATACAGGACTTATGCGTGCGAAATAAAAAGGAACTGGTCGTTTATATTTCTATGGCCTTCGGAAATCCCTATGGAGATGAATGGAATGAAGAAATTGCAATGCACTGGATTGAAAAAATCCGACAGCTCGGAGTGAAGACGATAGCGATGGCGGATACCGTTGGACTTGCAGAAAGTGACGATGTGTATCGAATAATGCAACACTTGATAGCATCTATTTCGGATGTTGAGTTTGGTGCTCACTTGCATTGCACGGCCCAAAACTGGGAGCAAAAAGTGGATGCAGCATTTAAAGCGGGCTGCAGACGATTTGATACAGCTATCAAAGGTTATGGTGGTTGTCCAATGGCCAACAATGCATTAGTCGGAAATTTGGCGACAGAAAAACTGATTAGTTATTTATCAAAAAACAATAATAGTATTATGCTGAAAGATTTAAATCTGGATGCATTCAACGAGGCTACGATGATTAGTAGCCGCGTTTTTATCCATTAACACAATGTAACTGGTTTAGGTCCGTTATACCAACGGATTATAGTATAGAGAGTAGAATTATGAAATTTAATTACATGCGATATTTAAAAGTTTTTACACTGATTGCGTTTGTTTTTTGTACGCAAACATTATTTGCACAGGATGATGGCTACCTTGAAGTAGTTGGATCTGTACTTCAAGAAGGTAAAGGTCTTGAAGGGGCTGATATCACTATTATGAAGGGAAATGAAAAGTTTGATAATGTTATTACTTCTTCAGGTGGTAAGTTTATTGTAAATCTTCCTTTCGGATTTGATTATACACTGGTGTTTTCAAAAAATGGAAGTGTAACTAAATCCGTTTTGGTGAATACAAAAGTTCCAGATGCAGAGAAGAAGCAAATCTTCAGCTTTAAGTTTAAGATGGATTTGTTTAAGACGCCAGATAATGCTGTTCAACCTAAAGAAGCCGATAAGCCTGTTGCTAAGTTGGCTTTCAGTGATGATTATGCTGACTTCGATTATGATCCGGAATATTCTAAAACTCGCAAGGCTGAGTTAGAAGGGGTGAAAGTTAAAATGGAAGCGGAAGCGAAGAAGCAAGAAGAAGCGAAGAAGGTGGCGATGGAAAAAGCCCGACAGGATTCTATTGCCAATGTACGTGCAAAGCAATTAGCTGAACTTAAATTAAAGCAAGAGCAGGAGAAAGCAGCGCAAGATTCTATTGCAAAAGAACAAGCAATTCAAGCACAATATGCGGCGCAAGCAGCAGCGAAACGTAAAGCTGAACAAGATTCGATTGTTGCAGCAGAAAATAAAGCGAAAGCATTAGAAGCTGCTCGTATTGCCAGAGAAAAAGCAGTGAATGATTCAATCGCACGTGTTGTAGAAAAATCACGACAAGACTCAATTCTTGCAGCGAAAGAAAAAATGCGAATGGAACAATTGGCGATGGAAAAAGCACGTCAGGATTCTATCGCAAAAGATCGTCAGTTGAAATTAGAACAGGCTGCAATCGAGAAAGCACGACAAGATTCTATTGCAAAAGAAAATGAAAAGCTTCGTCAGATGCAGTTAGCGCAAGAGAAAGCACGAAAAGATTCGCTCGAGAATGTTCGCATAAAGCAAGAGCAATTAGCGGCTATCGCGAAAGCCGAACGTGAAAAGTTTGTGGCTGACTCTACGATTGTTAGCCTTAGAACAACAAGCGCAAGCAAAAGCGACTGCTGATTCATTAGCAAAAGTAAAAGCGAAAGAAGAAGCGGATGCAATTGCAGCAGCTAAAGAAAAAGCAAGATTAGATGCAATTGCAAAGGCTGCTCGTGAAAAAGCCGTTGCCGACTCCCTAGCTACCGCAAAAGAAGCAGCAAGAAAAGCAGAATTTGCAAAGCTAGCACGCGAAAAGTTTGTAGCTGATTCATTAGTGATGGCAAAAGAAAAAGCACGTCAGGATTCGTTGGCGATGGCGCAAGAGAAAAAACGTTTAGATGCGTTAGCACGCGAAGAGCGAATTAAAATCCAAAAGGATTCATTAGACAATGTACGTAGAATTCAAGAAGAAGAAGCGCGTAAAATAGCAGAAGCGGAAGCACAAAAGCAAGCTGAAATTGCAGAAGAAAAACGCAAGGCTGAAGCAGAGCGATTAAAAGCTCAACAACAAGCCAACGCCAATAAGCAACCTGTAGTTACCGCTAGTGCAGAGCCCGCTCCTAAAAAGAATAATACCGATGTGTCTCAGTTTAAAGTCGACTTTAAAGCGCAAGCAATTCCAGAAGGTATTTCGGATGAAAGTATTAAAGAGTCGAACCGAACAATCTCTAGAACTATTATCAATACTGCCAAAGACAAAATCTACTACTTGAAAGTAGTTTATGATTACGGTTTAGAACAATACTACAAAGGTTCTTCTTCTTCAGCGTTATTAACGAATATTACTTCCAGTTTGTACTATAAAGAGGTAGGTGATTTTAGGAAAATATTGAAAGGGAAGTAGTTTTAATTTGCTAATTTGAAAATGTATGATAAAGTTTATCAGAATGATTCTACTTTATCGTGTGCTAATTTGTTATTAGATTAATTATGAAAAATGTAATTTCTGTATTTCTTTTTGTATTGCTTTCTAGTTCTGCATTCGCGCAGCGACTCATGAACTCATCGCGCTCAACGATTGGGTATATTGAGAATGGACGAGTGATGAATGCTTCTCGTTCTACTGTTGGATATATTGAAGATGGTCGTGTGATGAATAGCTCTCGCTCAACGATTGGTTATATCGATGATGATCGCGTAATGAATAGTTCTCGCTCTACAATCGGTTATATCGATGATGATCGTGTGATGAATAGCTCTCGTTCAACCATTGGGTATATTGAAGAGGGTAGAGTGACGAATAGCTCTCGTTCTACGATTGGATATTTTGAAGATATCAGAAGAGTAGATGCCGCGGCTTATTTCTTTTTCTTTTTTCGGTAGTTAACCACACTTAAAAAGGCCATTCACTATTCTTTTTTGCTTTAATCAGATAAGCAATAATTCCCGTTGTAATTACAATCAATCCAGAGTACATAAAAGTTAGTCCGGTAGAAATAAAAATAGCAAGCCACATAATAATCGCGATAATTACTGGCAACGGATACAATGGCATTTTAAAAGGAAATGCTATTGTTTTGTTTTTTCGCATCATCATTAATCCGATCGCTTGTCCGATAAACTGAACAAGAATACGCATCGCTAATATGGCTGTTATTACTTCTGTTAATTTAAATAGCAAACTAAAAAAGAAGGCGGTGATTCCTAGTCCAATTAATGCAACATGCGGGAAGTGTTGATTCCTAGTCCAATTAATGCAACATGCGGGAAGTGTTTCGTTGGATGTAGTTTCGAAAATACTTCAAAGAATTCTCCTTCTTTCGCAGCTGCGTAAGGTACACGTGAGTAACCCAACATCACCGCAAATAAACTGGCGAAAGCAATCCATAAGATTAAAACTGTTCCGATGGTCGCCGCCGTAGTGCCGTAAAGCTTTTCTAAAAACAGACTGACAATAAATTTAGATTCCGATGCTTCTTTCCAAGGGATGACACTCACC
>JBDKGQ010000288.1:0-2562 GCA_039798145.1 Bacteroidota bacterium | reverse complement strand
GTACAACTCTAACCGCGGTTACCTCTGGCATGACAGGACCATTTACTTATCAATGGTCGACAGGAGAAACGACACCATCAATTGTAATTACGCAAGGTGGTCAGTACAGAGTACGTGTAACTGGAACGACACTTTACAATGGTGTTCGTCAAGTGTCAAGTGCGCTAGTGCCTTACACAGTGGTCGTTTCACCTCGTCCAACTATCTTCGTTCAAGGAGATCCTAATGTATGTCCAGGAGATTCTGTTCGTTTAGTTGGAAAATTCAGAAGACCGTATTACACTTATTCTTGGAATACGGGACAAACAACACCTGCGATCTACGCTAGTCAGTCTGGAACTTATGTATTAACAACTTCAACAAATGCAGGAGGATGTAATTATTCTGCAAATGCTACTGTTGATATCAATGTTTTTGACAATGGTTACCAACCAGCAATTAACTCATTAAATCCTTTAATCGCTTGCAAACCTGCTCTATTCCACTTGTCTGCGGATTCTGGCTTTGCAAATTATGAGTGGACGTGGTTTGATGGTTCAACTACAGGAGGTGTTTCTAATACTTCAAATGCAACCGTTTTATTAGATGGTAGTGGTGGCGGACCAATCCTAGACACATCAACTGTTTATTTGACAGTTCAATTAGGTGGTGGTTGTAAGTTTACTTCTTCAGCAGTAGTTCGTTCAATTCGTCAAATCGAGTTAAGATCTCCATTCTGTGGAGTATTCAATTATAGTTTAGCTGACAGTGTACAAGCTGAATTGGTATTAACTTACCTGAATGCACCTCAATATGAATTTGAATTTGAAGAAACATTTTATCCTGGAACTACTTGGACATATACTTCAAATACTAGATGGTGTAAATTATCCGATGTAGCACCTGCATTACAAGTTTCTAAATACTACAATGTGCGAGTTCGACCTGTTATTAATGGTACTCCATTTTGCTATGGAAACGTTTGTCAAATTGGAATTGCAACACTACGCCCAAATCATTCAACATTATCAAATGCTGAAAGATTAGATGGATCTGCAGTTGATGCTACTATTTATCCTAATCCTTCAAACTCTGAATTTAACCTTACTCTAAATAGTGATTTAGCTAACACTCCTGCAGTTGTAACGGTAACTGACTTAAGTGGAAGAGTTGTTGAAACATTCAACTTTGATGGAAGTCAGAATACTGTTCAGTTTGGTAAAAACCTTATGAATGGTATTTATATGGTAACTGTAGAACAAGGTGATTTCAAAAATGTAACACGAGTTTTAAAATCAAATTAATAATTAAACCCTTAATTACTGCTTGCATGAAAAGAGACCCAATCGGGTCTCTTTTTGTTTTATTTAACTATTAACTTTTTACTGATTTGCTCAACACCATTGTTAAACTTGATAATGTATAAGCCACTCGCAATATCAGGGACAACAAAACGCGAAGTATTATCCGATATAATGCATTGCATAGAAAAAACGTTGTTCCCCTGTAAATTATAAAGCTCAACTAAAAGCTTATCGTTGTTTCTCAAATTAGAAATAGTAATCGTTTGGTTAGCGTATGCAGGATTAGGAAATATAGAAGAATTCTCCAAAGTCAAATTATTTAATCCACTTGGTGTTTGATTCAAAATAAATAAACCATTTTGCATATCAGATACAGCAATATTACCACTGCTAAAAAATGGATAAGCACCCCAAGCTCCCTGATATGCCAGAGAAGGATATGGCCCTCCTAATGGCTCTTGATTATGCGTATCGAAATAAGCAATCCGAGTTGCATTATATGGATCTGAAACATCGTATACCTGCAGCCCATCGAGATAGTAAGCAACATAACACGTGTTACCAATAATAAATGGATTGTGTGGTGTTACAATAGGATTACTACTAAATGTTGAAGTGACCGTTAAGTTCTGAAGGTCACTTACGTCAAGCACTTTAATAGGCAATCCAGATGGGACTTCATCCATAAAAATCAATGTTGAATTATCTGCTAGTGCAGAACTATGATTATATCCTTGCGAAGGATAAGAAGTAAGTGAATTGATTATTTGAAAATGGTTGCTAATGGAATCGTATTTAAAAATATACAACCCATCGTATCCACAAGATGCGTAAACGGTGTCGTTACGTACAAACATATCATGCACCTGATTGCCTGGCAGCAACGTAGGATAATCATCGTTAATGCTTCTTAGATAAGTTGGCGCTTCAGGATTATTCAAACTAAAAACAGCCATGGACGCATTTTGTGTAAACTGCCCACCTCGAACAAGTCCTACATACAATTTATTTCCATCAACAAACAAGGTATGCGCTCTTTCAAATAAAGAAGAATAATCTGCAACTATATGAACTGAGTCGGGCAAATATTGCAAATCTACAATCTGAAAACTATTGGGAGATTGATCATCACTAATAAGGTAAGCATAATGACTATACGTTTTAATTTCTCTCCATATACATGCACCTCGGCGACCAGCAACAAAGTCAGATTTAACTGGCGATTGAGGATTGGTTATATCAATAAAATAAACTCCCGCTGTCGAACCAACTAACGCAT
>JBDKGQ010000287.1:0-2764 GCA_039798145.1 Bacteroidota bacterium | reverse complement strand
GAATTAACATCGAGGCTTCGGCCAAATCCATTCCCATTCTTTTCGGATTGATGTGAAGGGCCCATTTTGGGCCCTTTTTGGTTATTTATCGTCTTTATTCGTCGATTTGTGATAAACTTTTTTGAAAAAAAACAGATTGCTATGTTTTGGTTTTCAGTGGTTTGAGTAATAAACAGGCTGCTTCGGTATAGGTATTTTGAAGTTTAAAGTCCTTTTTTTTTACTTTTGCCCCCTATCTTAACCAAATAACCCACTACAATGTCAGACATTGCAGCACGCGTAAAAGCGATTATCGTTGACAAATTAGGAGTTGACGAAAACGAAGTAACCAATGAAGCTAGTTTTACTAACGATCTTGGTGCAGATTCACTGGATACAGTTGAATTAATCATGGAATTCGAAAAAGAATTCAGCATTTCAATCCCAGACGACCAAGCAGAGAAAATTGCTACTGTAGGTCAGGCGGTTGATTACATTACAGCTAACGCAAAGTAATTAATCAGTTTAGTTCGCGCAATGGAGCTTAAACGAGTAGTAATAACAGGCTTAGGTGCTATCACACCATTAGGTAATAATGTTGCCGATTATTGGCAAGGTTTACTAGATGGTAAAAGTGGTGCTGCCCCTATTACCTTGTTTGATGCATCCAAATTCAAGACGCAGTTTGCCTGTGAGGTCAAAGATTTTGATCCAGGTAAATATCTAGACCGAAAAGAAGCCCGGAAACTTGATCGTTTCTCTCAATTGGCAATTGCTAGTTCAGAGGAAGCAGTTCAGGATGCCGGGCTTTTAAATGCCGGCCTTGATCCTGATCGCATTGGTGTGATTTGGGGTTCTGGTATCGGCGGCTTGCGTACGTTTTTAGATGAGGTTTCTAACTTCGCTAAGGGAGATGGTACTCCACGTTTTAATCCTTTCTTTATTCCGAAAATGATTGCAGATATCGCCTCAGGTCATATCTCGATGCGTTATGGATTCAGAGGACCAAACTACACGACCGTTTCTGCATGTGCCTCTTCTACAAACGCACTTATTGATGCATTTAATACAATTCGTTTAGGTCAAGCGGATGTTATTCTATCGGGAGGTAGCGAAGCAGCAGTGAATGAAGCCGGTATCGGTGGATTCAATGCGATGCACGCACTTTCAGAAAGAAATGACTCCCCTGAAACTGCTTCTCGTCCGTTCGATATCGATCGCGATGGATTCGTTTTAGGCGAAGGTTCTGCTTGTTTAATTCTAGAAGAGTATGAGCATGCTATCAAGCGTGGAGCTAAAATTTATGCAGAAGTAGCTGGCGGCGGATTAAGCGCAGATGCGTACCATTTAACTGCTACTCATCCTGAAGGATTAGGAGCGTTTAATGTAATGCGTAATGCACTTAAAGATGCGCAAATGCAACCTTCGGATATTGATTATATCAATGTGCATGGAACATCAACTCCAGTTGGTGATCCAAGTGAGGCTAAAGCAATTTTAAAATTGTTTGGCGACAGCGCATACGATTTAAACATCAGCTCTACCAAATCGATGACTGGCCACTTGTTGGGTGCTGCTGGTGCTATCGAATCAGTTGCAACAGTTCTTTCTGTTGTGAACGATGTTATTCCTCCAACAATTAATCACTTCACTGACGATCCTGCTTTTGATCCAAAGTTGAATTTCACTTTCAACAACGTTCAGCATCGTACAGTACGCGCCGCTTTATGTAACACATTCGGCTTCGGAGGTCATAATGCCTCCATCATTATTAAGAAGTACAAGGCGTAGTTTTACGTTCAATTCCCAGATTTTATTAAAAAATTAAATCTCCATAGATATGGGGTTGTGTTTTATTTTATCAATGGAATTATAAATCATTCAATATAGCCACGGGTTTAAACCCGTGGCTATTGTTTTAGGTTCGATTCCTGATTCCATAAAAAATAATTTTACAGATTTGGGTTAATAATCCAGACCTCCCTAAATCCTCGCGAAGCATCGCGACGAAGGAGGGACTAAAAATCATACTCCTCTCCTAGCGAGGCTTCGCTAGGAGAGGCCCGATAATTATCGGGAGGGAGAGGTCGTGATATTTCATCCTCTGCGGATACTATTTAATTAGCAAGAGTTTCTAATTTTAGAAACTTTCTTTATCTTTGCGTAGTAATAGTAATTGAAATAAATGAGATTTTTTGAAACGATATTTCTAGAGGATGCAAGGAAATTTATATCAGGTTTAGATCAAAAATCAATTAAAAAAGTCATTTACAATATCGATTTAGCAGAGCAAACAAATGACCCAAAATTATTCAAGAAATTACAAAATGATATCTGGGAATTTAGAACTAAATACAACGGATCTCAAATTAGACTTTTAGCGTTTTGGGATAAGACGGATAATAAAGAAACATTAGTAATAGCAACTCATGGATTTATTAAGAAAGTAGATAAGGTTCCTAAAAATGAAATTGAAAGGGCTGTTAGATTAAAAGAAAATTATTTTAAAAACAAATAAAAAGAAAATCATGGCAACCAAACGTGTTAAAACATATTCTCTCAGTCAAATGAAAGACGAGTTCATTGGTAAACCAGGCTCAATTGCTCGCGAAGATTATGAATACGAATTAAGAATGGATGTATTGGGTAAGATGATTAAAGCTGCTCGTCAAGAGCGCAATCTTACCCAAGAAGAACTAGGCAAACTAGTCGGCGTGCAAAAAGCACAAATTTCAAAGCTCGAAAGCAGTGCAAATAGCGCTACGATTGATACGATATTAAAAGT
>JBDKGQ010000286.1:0-5268 GCA_039798145.1 Bacteroidota bacterium | reverse complement strand
GATCACAGGAAGTCCAGCACCAACATTTGTTTCATACAAGAAAGAAACGTTTCGCTTTTTAGCGACGTCGTGTATCTTTCGATAAGAGGTCATCTTACCCGCATTGGCAATTTTATTTGGTGTTACAATAGAAATACTATTATCCAATATAGTTTCGTAATGAGGAGCTACAATATCACCACCTGTACAATCCACAATTAT
Source organism: Bacteroidota bacterium (assembly GCA_039798145.1). Lineage (GTDB taxonomy): Bacteria > Bacteroidota > Bacteroidia > AKYH767-A > OLB10 > CAINEC01. The sequence goes on along the minus strand of JBDKGQ010000286.1, from coordinate 5,067 downwards.
ACTTTGCGGAAGATTCAGCGATTTTACGTGTGCAATGTTCTCTCCTTTTTCTAATTCAGATTTCCAATTTTTGATGGTGATACCTGATTCATTAAAGAGCATTTTTTTACTGTTAGATATTCCTGCTAAACAAATTTCAAGTGATTTGTTTTTGCGGATATGCGTAGCGTGAGTATCGATTTGGTGAAGGAATGTGCTTCCTATTAAGCCTGTTCCAACAAGGAATACATTTAACGTTTTCACATCTGAAAGGAAGAAGCCCTGATGTAAAGAGTTAAGCGCCTTTACCAAGTCTTTCTTATGAATAACAACACTAATATTAAGCTCGCTTGACCCTTGTGCGGTTGCGACTACGCTAATACCATTGTTACCGAGTGCTTGAAATAATCTACCTGAAACACCAGGTTGATTGCGCATATTTTCACCAATCACAGCAACGATAGAAAGATTGTTTTCTATCCGAAGTTTGTCAATGAGTTTTGCTTTAATTTCTAATTCGAATGCCGCTTCAATTGCCTTGGCTGCTTTTGTTGCATCATCAGGCTTAACCGCAAAACTGATAGTATGTTCAGAAGAACCTTGTGTAATTAAAATCACATTGATGGCAGCTTGTGATAATGCATTAAAGAGTCTACCTGAAATACCAGTCACGCCAACCATACCACTACCCTGCATCGTTAACAAACTAATATCATCGATGGATGAAATACCTTTAATGATATGTGTTCCATTTGTTGCTTTAACAGAAATTAATGTTCCTGGTACATGAGGACGAAATGTGTTTTTAATCCAAAGGGGAATACCTTTATCTAATGCAGGCTGAATGGTTGGAGGATGGATAACCTTTGCTCCGAAGTGCGATAACTCCATTGCTTCAGTGTAGGTCATGGTTGGAACACAAAAGGCTTTCTTCACTTTACGAGGATCGGCAGTCATAACGCCATCCACATCCGTCCATATTTGAATTTCAGATGCTTTAAGCGCTGCGCCGAAGATAGCAGCAGAATAATCAGAGCCACCACGACCAAGCGTTGTCATTTCTCCGTTGGAAGTAGCACCGATAAATCCAGTGATAACACCAATGCCTTTTATCTTTTTAAAGTGATTAACAATATTTTTATTTGTTGTAGGAAAATCAACACGAGCAGATCCAAAATGTTCGTTCGTGCAGATTAATAATCGTGCATCAACAAACGAAGAAGGAATTCCTACACTGTTAAAATACGAACTGATAATTTTTGCAGATAACACCTCTCCGTGACCACTAATGAAATCGTTTGTGCGAGCAGAAATTTCTTTCACTAGATATACACCGTGAAGTAAATCGCCAAGCTCATCGAAGCAAGCCGTAATAAATTCGTTTAGTGACTTATCTTTTTTTAATCCAAGAGCGGCGATGGCATCGAAATGTCTTTTGCGCACTTTTTCAAAAAGCTCAAGATAATCTTGGTTACGTTGTGCGGCTAGTTTAGAACTATTGATTAGATCATCGGTAACTCCGCCAAAGGCGCTGAATACAACTGCAGCATCTTTTTTAGTTTTCAAGTCACGAATGATAATCGCAACTTCTTTAACGCGTTGAGGTGTTGCAACAGAGCTTCCACCAAATTTTAATACTTTCATGTCATTAGTATTGAGCGCGTGTATACGGCAAATCGAAGTGTTGGTTTCACAATGAGTGGTAGCATCCAATTACGAGATAAAACGATACCTTTGAGGGCAATTCAATAGCAATGAACTTAAATCAATTATACTCCACCCAACGACCAGGAAAGCCGAGTTTGAATGCTGATATCAGAACGGAATATCAGCGCGACTTCGATCGATTAATTTTTTCGGGTCCCTTTCGTCGTTTGCAAAATAAAACGCAGGTGTTTCCTTTACCCGGATCTACGTTAGTGCATAACCGTTTGACGCATTCACTAGAGGTGGCATCGATAGGTCGTTCGTTAGGAAAGATTACCGGAAGAATGTTGGTGCAGCAGTTTAATAGCGAACTAACAGAAGAAGCAAAAGAGTTTTATAGTTATCATTTATCAGAAGTTATTGCAGCGGCGTGTTTAGCGCATGATATTGGCAATCCCGCATTCGGACATTCAGGAGAGAAGGCTATCTCTCATTTCTTCTTGAATGGTGGAGTAGACAAAAATTTGTTTTCCGAAGCAGAATGGAAAGACCTCACCAACTTCGAAGGAAATGCGAATGCACTGCGATTATTGACGCATCAGTTTAATGGTCGTCTGCCAGGAGGATATCGTTTAACCTATACAACGCTCGCGACTATCCTAAAATATCCTTGTGAATCATTAGGAAGCGATAAGAAGAAAGTACATTTGAAGAAATACGGATTCTTTCAGACGGAGAAAGAATTGTTTTTAAAAATTGTGAAGGAGTTTGGTTTAGTGCAAGAGAGTGAAAATCCGTTACAATACTGCCGACATCCATTTGTGTATTTATTAGAAGCGGCGGATGATATCGCTTATCGCATTATTGATTTTGAAGATGCTGCACGATTAGGAATTATCTCTATTGATTTAATGCGCGAGAAAGTATGCACGATTAGGAATTATCTCTATTGATTTAATGCGCGAGAAAGTATTAAAGCTATTAACGGAATTAAACAGAGATAACATCAGCGAAGTAGAAGAGACATTGAATATGATTGGAGATCAGAATGAGAAGTTATCGTATTTAAGAAGTCGCGCGATTAACACTCTCACGTTTTCTGTTGCGGATGTATTCATGCAAAAACTCGATTTAATTTTAAATGGAAAGTATGAATCAACATTGGTTGATGAATTACAATTGCGCAGCGATGCATTAAAAGAGATTGAAAAAATATCCATTCAAAAAATTTATAATCATCCAACAGTTGTCGAAATCGAATTAGCGGGATACAATGTGATGAAAGAATTATTAAGCACGTGGATTCCAGCTGCGATAAAAACAAAAGCTGAAAGAACAGCGCCCGAAAGCAAGGTCATGCAATTAATACCAGAACAATTTGGTCCTTTTGAAGAAAGCGATTCTCCTTATTCAAAGGTGATGCGCATTTTAGATGTTGTATCAGGCATGACCGATTTATACGCTACGGAGTTGTATAGGAAGATTAAGGGAATTGATATTGGGAAGCATAAGTAATGCCCTTCGGGATCAGCGACTAGAATTTAGCGATGACTTTACATAAAACATCAAAAACAAAAAGTCCGAATGAAAACCATCCGGACTTTTTAAACACACACTAATCTAACTAAACTATATCGAATCTATCTGAGTTCATTATTTTTGTCCATGCAGCGATAAAGTCTTTTACAAACTTGTCTTTTGCATCGTTGCAAGCATATACTTCAGCCAATGCTCGTAGCTCTGAATTAGATCCGAAAATTAAATCTGCGCGACTTGCTTTCCACTTAATAGCTCCCGTTTTACGATCGCGACCATCGAAGATTTCTTTAGTATCATCAGAAGCAAACCAAGCACAATCCATACTTAATAAGTTTACGAAGAAATCGTTTGTTAATTGTCCAGGAGTATTCGTAAACACACCAACGTTAGAGTTATTATAGTTGGTATTTAAAACACGCATGCCACCAACAAGCACTGTCATTTCGGGAGCTGTAAGGTTTAATAATTGTGCTTTGTCAACTAATAATTCTTCTGTCGACATTGTAAACTTCGTTTTCAGATAATTTCTGAATCCGTCTGCCATCGGCTCTAATACCGCCATTGAATCAACATCTGTATGCTCTTGAGTTGCATCCATTCTTCCAGCTGTGAAAGGAACTTCTACATGGTGACCAGCAGCTTTCGCAGCAGTTTCAATTCCAACAGAACCTGCTAATACGATTAAGTCAGCAAGAGAAACCTTCTTATCACCTTTTGCATTGAAGTTATTTTGAATATTTTCTAATGCAGCTAATACTTTGTTTAATTGAACAGGGTTGTTTACTTCCCAGTTACGCATTGGCATTAAACGGATACGCGAACCGTTAGCGCCACCGCGCTTGTCAGTACCACGGAAGGTAGATGCTGAAGCCCAAGCAGTAGAAACCATTTCGCTAACCGATAATCCAGAAGCGGTAATTGCAGCTTTTAATTCTTTGATATCGTTGCTATCAACTAACGGATGATTAACAGCAGGAATTGGATCTTGCCAGATTAATTCTTCAGCTGGAACTTCTTTACCAAGATATAAAGCACGAGGACCCATGTCACGATGTGTTAACTTGAACCATGCACGAGCGAATGCATCTGCAAACTGATCTGGGTTCTCATAAAAACGACGAGAAATTTTTTCATAAGCAGGATCAAAACGCAATGACAAGTCTGTAGTTAACATTGTTGGCAATTGCTTTTTGTTCGCATCAAATGCATCAGGAATAATTGCCTCTGCATTTTTAGAATAATTGCCTCTGCATTTTTAGCAACCCACTGATGAGCACCTGCAGGGCTCTTTGTTAATTCCCACTCGTAAGAGAATAAATTCTCGAAATAATTATTGGTCCATTTAGTTGGTTGGTTTGTCCATGTTACTTCTAAACCACTTGTAATTGTATCAGGACCTTTACCACTCTTGTGAGAGCTTATCCAACCAAAACCTTGATGCTCGATGCTTGCAGCTTCTGGCTCAACGCCAACTAATGCTGCATCACCAGCGCCATGTGTTTTACCGAATGTATGTCCACCTGCGATAAGCGCAACCGTCTCTTCATCGTTCATTGCCATACGGCCAAATGTTTCACGAATATCTTTTGCTGCAGCTACTGGATCAGGGTTACCGTTAGGACCTTCTGGGTTCACATAAATTAATCCCATCTGAACTGCTGCTAATGGCTTCTCTAAATTTCTATCCGCAGTGTATCGCTTATCTCCTTTCCATTCATGTTCGATTCCCCAATAAACATCTTGCTCTGGCTCCCACACATCTTCTCTACCACCTGCAAATCCGAATGTTTTGAATCCCATCGACTCCAATGCAACATTACCTGTTAGCACCATTAAATCGGCCCACGAAATTTTGTTACCATACTTTTGTTTGATAGGCCATAATAAACGGCGAGCTTTATC
>JBDKGQ010000285.1:0-3313 GCA_039798145.1 Bacteroidota bacterium | reverse complement strand
TTATTCAGATAAAGATTTTTATTTTAGTTCAAGTACTAACGGGGATTCATTAACCATAAGTTTAAGAGATACGTCAATTAAAGAAGCACAGTTTAACATCACGAATGAAGGTGGTGTTAATGATACGATTCAATTTTCATTTGATGAGAAAAAGTTGAATGTATTGAGCATGGAATTAAAAACCATCCAAAGTGTTTCTGATACTTTAAGATTACTAAGTAATCACCCATTAAACGAAATACAAAAGCCTGCCTATTTATATCGCGATACTATACTTCTTGATTCGATTTATTTTGTTCAGGAAAAAGTGAATCAGTATCGTTTGAATAATTATCAGTTTGCTCGAGGAGTTAGATATCAGCTGATAATTCCAAAAGGGAATGTTCAAGATATTTATGGGAATATAGCTGATAGTATGCAGTGTTATATTGCATTACCCGACAGAGAACATTCCGGGAATATTATTGCGCATTTAGAATATACAACAAATCAAAACCCTTTTTTAATTCAGTTGTTAAATAGCGAATATAATGTGGTTAATCAACAACGAATTCTAAAAGGAGTAAACACGAAAGAAGTTCAATTCGAATTTACAACACCTGGTAAATATTACATCAGAGTTGTAGATGATGCCGATAACAATCAACAATTATCGCAAGGAATATTAAATAAAATACAACCCGAAGTAGTATGGCTAACAGAACTGTTTACTGTACGTGCTAATTGGGATTTAGATTGGGATTTAGATGTTCAATTAAAACTTATTAAAGAAAATGACAGACAACTCAACGAACCGAATTAATTCATCGAAGGCGCCTGAGCCTGTTGGTTTATATCCGCATGCACGTCGTGTAGGAAACTTATTGTTTTTATCTGGTGTTGGTCCTCGTGAAAGAGGAGAAAAGAAAATACCAGGAGTTGAATTAGACGAGAATGGAAATATTACCTCTTACGATATCGAAGCGCAATGCCATTCAGTATTTCGTAATATTCGTTATATCTTGGAAGATGCTGGATCTAGCTGGGATAAGATTGTGGATGTAACCGTTTTTCTGACGAATATGAAAGACGATTTCAAAACGTACAATCGTATTTACGCAGAGTATTTCAAAGATAATTTGCCTTGCAGAACTACGTGCGAGATTAATTGCTTACCCACACCAATTGCAATTGAGTTGAAAGTTATTGCAACGATTGATTAATAAATCTTTATTTTTAATTTGAATTAGTTACTACGGCTTCCTCATTTTCAGGATGCATGTATCTGCTAATTACATTGTGTAAGATGTATATCATCGGAATTAATGCAACTGCAATAATTAATTTAAACACATAGCCTATTGCAGCGTTGTGTAGAAATTCGTTGAACGACCAATACCCTGGTAAAACGAATGCGATAAACTGCACAATGAAGGTGTCGAAAAGCTGACTGATGACAGTACTTGCTGTTGCTCTGAACCAAATCATTTTTCCGTTTGTCATTTTTCTGAATACCCAAAAGAAGTAAACGTCGACTAATTGCGAGCATAAAAAGGCGATGATGCTACCAACAATTATCCACTGACTTTGTCCGAATACTTTTTTAAACGCTATATCATTAACAGGACTAAATGATGTAGCTGGTAAATTAATTCCAATTGTGATAATGAAATAGGTATATATGATTAATCCGATGGTTATAAAGGTAAGTTTGCGTACGCCACTTTTGCCATAGTATTCATTTATCAAATCGGTCATCACAAACACAACAGGCCATAAGATAATACCTATACTCTGAGTGAATAATCCGAAGAACTCTACTAGTTTACCTCCAATTAATTCAGCTACTATGGCGTTGGTGATAAAGAATCCTGCTAGAATTACAAATATTATATCTTTTCTGTTAGATAAATTCATTGGATAGTTTTTTAGTGTTCAAACATTCTAATTCATTTTTTTCAAATGAAATAACGTAAGAACAATGTTATAGATGTATATTTTTTTGATCCAAATTGTCTACTTGGTATACATCAGACGATTTGTTTTCTTTGAAGAATATTTTTGCTTTTGATAAAATAGATAGCGCTGTTGTAGAAAAGAACAAGCTTTCAGATGATTTAAGTTTATTCGTAAACTTTGATTCATTTTTATCATTCAATATTGCAAGCATGGCCTGATTAAAATAATAATCCAATGGATAATTCGGCCCATCATAATATTGATTAGTCATCTTGTATTTATCATTAGCATCTTTCCATCTATGACTTAAAAAATAGCGCATTGCTTCAATTTCTGTTTTCAATTGAAATTGTCCTTGGAAATCCTGCATGGTATCATGTATGATTTTTTCGAGATCGCCAAACATCATAGGATTATACATGCCATCTTTATTTAAAATCATTTCAGTGAAAATGAATTTTCTCCAATAGCATAAATTTTTCCAAGAATTTTTTCGTTCAACACTTTTCCAAGATGTTTTAAAAATCAAATGTTCGGCAGCATTAAAACATTTCTTCGCTTCATCAAACTCGCCAAAATGTAAATGAACTATTCCTTTGCTGATTTTTATTGTTGACTTTTGTGCAGTATCACTTTCTTCTAACAGACTTTCCGCTTCATTCAATAGTTTTAATCGATACGGACGAGAAGCGTTAGCTGAATAAAGGGCAATCAAACAATTGAATTCTATCTTTTCATTCGTGCTTAATGATTCTTCGTTCTGTAGCAGATCTTCAGCGCCTTTGATATAAGTTTTTAATAACTCAGTGGCATTTGGGAATAATGCACCACATCTTAAGATATTTAATAAAATCTCTCGCTTATTCTCTTCGGATGATTCTTCGATTAAAAGCTGCTCAAGATTTCTAAATAGCTCTTCCGATTCTTTTAATTTTAATATACCTGTATTTTGATCTTGCTCTAATGAGTCTAGAATAAATCCGTAATAAACTCTTAAATAATTATTCTTCGACTGATGAAAAATATTTTGGTATTTATTTAGAAAGTCGTTAATCTTTTCTTTCGGAAGTGATTTTTTATAAAACTCACGACTAGATTTGAAAAGATATAATAATAATTCGGGCTCATTTTTACTAAGTAGCAACTCTTCAAATTCTTTCGCTTCATCTTGCATCGAGTAAGTAGGATGTGTTGCAAGATCTTCTGTTAGCTTAATAGTCTGGCTTTGTAATTCATCTGTCAAGCCTTTTTCAATACTGGTAGAAGGCTCAGATTCCTCTTCATTTAATATCGATTTAAGTTCTTCGTCGAGTGAAAGCAACATCTCACGGTAATGAGCAGCTTTCATTCTTTTGATTCGAACCTTCGAAAGTTG
>JBDKGQ010000284.1:0-2577 GCA_039798145.1 Bacteroidota bacterium | reverse complement strand
AGGAACCTTTCGCTTAACGGTCGATTTTGACCCCGGTATTGATACCTTTAATTTAACCGCTACTGGCTATGATGATGTTTTTCTTTTGAAGCTAGATACGGCAGGAAGTTTCGTTTGGGCTAAATCGTTTGGAGGACTTTCATTTGATTATGGAAGAGGTTTAAGTATCGATGCATCTGGGAATGCAATCATGACTGGTTCGTTTTCGTCTACTGTTGATTTTAATCCTGGGCCAGGGGTTTTTAATATAACGCAGATAAGTATTGCAGGGGACGATATTTTTGTTTCTAAACTTGATTCTGCAGGGAATTTCCTTTGGGCAAAGCAATTCGGTGGTGCAGGTGCTGGCTATGGCGCCTCAGTCGCAACCGATATTGTAGGCAATGTTTATACTACTGGTCATTTTGATGGTGTCACCGATTTTAATCCGGGTTCGGGAGTGTTAAACTTTACGCAAGTAGGATTAAGCGGTGCAGATATCTATGTAGTTAAATTAAGTCCTTCGGGAAATTTTAACTGGGCTAAGCAAGTTGCAGGACCAACCTACGATTATGCCTATGCTATTAAACCAGATGCATTAGGCAATGTATATTATACTGGATTTTTTGAAGGCACTGTTGATTTTGATATTGGCACAACTACGTTTAATTTAATTTCAGCAGGGTCGCACGATATATTTATATCGAAATTGGGTGGGACAATCACAGGAACGGAATCTATCATTACTCCTTCTAACGTAGAGGCCTATCCTAATCCTGTTTCAGATGTTCTTACCCTTCATATTGCATCTGAAAAAATGGAAGCATTTACTGTGAAGCTGTATAATCTTCAAGGAGAACAAATAATCCCCGCTATTCAAAAGAGTGAAACGGGAGATGGATCAACCATTAAAATTGATACACGAAATTTATCAGATGGTTTATACGTGTTAACACTTGCTAACGGAAAGGGTGTTTTTTCTAAAAAAGTAATGGTTGCCGATTAACTTTCTATCAGTTTAAGACTCGTATTATTAAAATTCTATTCTGGTGAGAAGCAATAACTCTTACTCAACTGCTTATTTCTCCCGTTCAGGCCAAACTGCTTGTAAAAAGAGCGAGTTCGACTTTTATTTACAAAAGCAAGAGTAGAGTAGCTATTTATTACTATTTTAGATTATTCTAACAGTTTTACCTAACAGATATGGATTCTTTAAAAGCAATTTTAAGCAAAGTAAAACAGTTGTTCTCCATCAATACAGCTAGTAGTCGTGCAGCGATAACAATGCACCGACTACGTAGTATGCAAATGAGTCGTAAAACAGTAAAGGCTTAGTCCTACGACTTCTTTACGTACTTCGTTAAAATAACAATCTGCTGACCGTCGATTTTCCCTTCTATCTGTTCGGTATTGTCGTGAACTAATTTGATATTACGAACCGCTGTTCCAATTTTCGCTTGCACAGATGATCCTTTTACATCCAACGATTTAATCAACGTTACAGAATCTCCTGCCATTAATATAGCGCCATTGCAATCGCGATGCATTCCATCACCATCACTTTCTAAATGATCGTTCGTTGCTTTTGCATATTCCATCATGTCATCATCTAAATACATCATGTCGATAGCGTCAGCTGCCCATGTTTCGTTCTTCAAACGATTCAGCATTCTCCAAGCTACTACTTGCACTGTTGGATTCTCACTCCACATACTGTCTTTTAAACAGGTCCAGTGTGTTGCATCTAACTCTACTTTCTTCTCTATCTGTCGTGCGCATTTATCGCAGATTAAAATCGATTTTGCACCATCAGGAGCAACAGTATGCTGATTAAGGTTCTCGTTAGAACCGCATAATTCACAACTCATCTTTTAAAATTTTTGCAAAGTTAATTTTTTTGATGAGTATTTTAATCTACACCAATTTCAATTCAACGAGTGATGTTGCTGTTGCTTGTATTGCATCTTTCGATGAAATAGGATTTATCTTTAAATCTGTTTTCATTTTTTGATTACTGATGATAGCACAAAATCCGAGTTCATCAAGGATCATTCGTGTAGGTTTATCAAACAAGGAGAAAATTTTAATAAACCAGTTAGGAAGTTCACGCGCTTTTACTTTTTTATGATATGTTGGATGCGATGCTAAAATAGCATTAGCAATATCTTTAAACCAAAGTGATTCTGCTACAGCTGCATAACGATGTCCGATGCTGTTTTCATTCTCTAATGCATTGTAATGCGTTGCTGCAACATCTCTCACATCTACAATCGGAAATCCTAATTTCGGCACTCCAGGAAATTCTCCTTTCATCAATTTTAAAACAACATCGGCACTTGTTCCTATTTCTTTATTCAACAACGGACCTAATACAAATCCGGGATTTATAACACTCACTTTTAATTCAGGATGATGCTTCGCATACTTCCATACATCTTGCTCGGCTAACGTTTTACTTTTTGTATAAGGAGTAATCATTCCTCCCTCGAGATTCGTAAAATCGTGTTCATCAAATGTGGTTCTTCCCTTTTCATGTCCGTACATGATAGCTGCAATAGATGACGTTTGAACAATACGATGAATATTATTTTTTAATGC
>JBDKGQ010000283.1:0-2580 GCA_039798145.1 Bacteroidota bacterium | reverse complement strand
ACATTATTAGTTGCGATTCCATCTGCAGTAAAAGTGTTCAACTATATCACAACATTATGGAGAGGTAATATTCAATTTACTCCTCAGATGTTATTTGGTATTGGCTTGGTATCTACTTTCATTACGGGTGGTTTAACAGGAATTATCTTAGGAGACTCAGCATTAGACATCAACGTTCACGATACTTATTTCGTAGTAGCTCACTTCCACATCGTAATGGGGTCATCAGCAATCTTCGGTATGTTCGCTGGAGTTTATCATTGGTTCCCTCGTATGTACGGACGAATGATGAATAAGCCTTTGGGTTATATTCACTTCTGGTTAACCTTAATTGGATTGTATGGAACATTCTTCCCAATGCACTTCTTAGGTTTAGCTGGATTACCTCGTCGTTATTATGCATTTACTTCTTATGAAGCATTTGATACACTAGTTAATATCAATCATATTGTAACAGTTTTTGCAATCATCGGTGGATTAGCACAGTTTATCTTCTTGTTCAACTTCTACTATAGCATTAAGTATGGTAAGAAGTCAGTTCAAAATCCTTGGAAGTCGAATACATTAGAATGGACAGCACCTGTAGAGCATTTACATGGTAACTGGCCAGGAGCGCTTCCTGAAGTTCACCGTTGGCCATATGATTATGGTAAGCCAGGTGCACCAGATGATTTCATTCCTCAAACGGTTCCTTTCTCTGAAACACCTGAGAGTAATACCCCACACGATCATTAATAACTTAATATAGTTTGAGAAGGCACTCTTTGGAGTGCCTTCTTTTATTAAATCAATTTCAAAACCAACTACACCAATGCTTACGTTTGAAAACTCCAAGTCTTTTGCAGATAAATCAGATCTTGAAGATGAATTAGCGTATATACGTGACCGTTTTAATATTCCACAGCATGATGGTAGCGATACCGTTTACTTTTGTGGTAACTCATTAGGACTACAACCTAAAAACACAAGTGTATATGTCAATCAGGAATTAACAGATTGGGCTCAGCTTGGCGTAGAAGGTCATTTTAAAAAAGATACAGGTTGGTTTGCTTATCATGAATTAGTACGCGATGCAGCAGCTCGCATAGTTGGTGCTAAGCCAATTGAAGTGGCAGTAATGAATCACCTGACGGTAAATTTACATTTGTTACTGGTTTCTTTTTATCGTCCTTCAAAAGATCGTTACAAAATTATTTGTGAAGCTGGAGCCTTTCCTTCCGATCGTTATGCATTACAATCACAGGCGCGCTTTCACGGATTTGATCCTGATGATGCAATCGTAGAATTAGAACCATCTGAAGGAAGTGATCTGATTGCTGAAGAAGATATTTTACAAGCTATTGAAGATTGCGGTGATGAGTTAGCGTTAGTGATGTTTGGTGGTGTGCATTATTTCACCGGACAAGTACTCGACTTCAAAAAAATTACAGAAGCAGCGCACGAAGTAGGAGCGTATGCTGGCTTTGATTTAGCACACGCTGCCGGTAATTTAAAATTAGAGTTACATCAGTGGAATGTAGACTTTGCTGCTTGGTGCTCGTATAAATATTTGAATGGCGGACCTGGTACCGTAGGTGGAATTTATGTGAATGAACGTCATGTTAAAAATCCACATCTACCACGTTTCGCTGGCTGGTGGGGGAATGACCCTGCTACTCGATTTAAAATGCCTCATCAGTTTACGCCTGTTTTAACTGCGGATAGCTGGCAACTGAGCAATGCACCTATTCTTGAAATGGCTGCATTGCGTGCTTCTTTCGAATTGTTTGATGAAGCAGGAATGGATCGATTAGTGAAAAAAAGTAATGCACTTACATCGTATTTGAAGTTTGTAATTGAAGATGTATTGACAAGTTTAGGTAAAAGTGATTTGGTAAAAATAATCACTCCATTTGCCGAACAACAACAAGGTTGTCAACTTTCATTGCAGTTTGAAACAGATGGAAAGAAAATATTCGATTCATTAACCAGTAAGGGTGTTATTGCTGATTGGCGCGAGCCCGATCAAGAGGGCAGAGGTAGTGGTGTGATTCGCGTAGCTCCGGTACCGTTATACAATAGTTTTAATGATGTGTATCGCTTTGGACAATTATTACAAGAGGCTATAAAGTCTTTATGAAAAAGCCTAAACATCGTCCTGATGCCGATGTTTTAATTACCGATTACATCGAACAACAAGCTGATTTTGCAAAAGAAATTTGCATTAAGCTAAGGTCTATTATTCTTTCTACTGATAATTCTATCATTGAGGATTGGAAATGGGGCCCCAATTATTATTCAGATGGAATGGTATGTGGTTTTGGGGCGTTTCAAAAACATGTAAATCTTGTTTTCTTTCAAGGCGCTTTGCTAATGGATGAAGAGAATGTTTTAATTGCTAATCCTGGTAATATTCATAATCGACATATACGATTTACCAATGTCGCGCAAGTGAAATCTTCGATGATTAAAAAATTTATTAAAGAAGCAATTAAAAATAATCGTCAAGGGAAAAAGGCCGAACATCAAATCAAAGAAATAGAAATACCTCAGCAACTAAAAGTTGTTCTTCAGAAACATAAATTACTTACTAAGTTTAAT
>JBDKGQ010000282.1:0-2589 GCA_039798145.1 Bacteroidota bacterium | reverse complement strand
AGGATAAAAGTTTTTAACTGGAGTGCTATTCGTTAATGCACCACTGTTAGGACCGTATTCAACATAGGCCTCCACAGAATCAGAAAACATCATTTGAATGCTGATAGACGCATCCGTAACTTGACCTAATAGCTCGCTTCGTTTTATGATTTGTCCGTTTACTGAAAACGATAAAAGCAATAACGTCAGAATTGATTTAATAAACTTCATTCTTATCGGTTGATTAAAAGTTTTTTGAATACTTGTTGATTATTTGAGTTGATCTCCACCATATAAGAACCGTTAGGTAAGCCAGCGATGCTTGTTTCGTTTGAATAAGATGTCAATACTAAACGCCCCATCATATCATATACGCGAATGAAGTTTTTATTATCAGCTACAAAGTTTTTCAAATAGAAATAGTTTTTAGCAGGGTTTGGATATAGTACAATATTGTTGGCTGTAGCATTTTCAGAGATGCTAGTAGAACAATTTCCAATAGTATATGAAAAACCTACTTCGCCATTGTGATGTAAGCCAGATAATGTATCCGCTGGCAAATAGGTGCGAACGAAATCTACTTGAATGCAATTCGCATTTACATTCACACGTAAATAACCTGTTCCTCCGATTGTGTCTTGCGTATAGGCACTCGCGTTAGCAAGCATACCAATTTCATAGGTAGAATCTGCTGCCATAGGAACTTCTTGATAAGCTACTCCATTTAATTCTTCATGCGCGAATAAGTGGTCGTGTCCCTGAAAGAAAACATTCACACCATACGTTGTAAATAAATCATGAATAGGCATTGACCATCCTGGACGGTTAGCCGCGAAAGTAGAAGGCCCATTAAGTGTATTTCTTCCGCCCCATTCGTATAATGGCGCATTTGTAATTCCACCTCTGCCTTGTCCGCGGATATGATGAGCAAACACAAATTTATATTTTGCTGTAGATGATTGTAGAGTATTTTCTAACCAAGTAAACTGAGGTGCCCCAAGTGACCAGTTCCAGCCTTGTGGCTTTGCAGAGGTATCACATTGATCACGGTAAACATCTAAAACAATGAATTGTGCATCGCCCCATTGCCATGCATAATAGTTTTCTGGGTTCCCAATTCCGTAAGGCTCAACGGTAGTATTACCAGAATAAAAAGAGTTAGGATAAGGATTAGGATAATATTGTTTACGATACGTTGTTCCCCATACAGCAATATTATTTGGAGGTGTTTGGGCTAGGTAATAATCGTTTTCTCCTTCGTGATTACCTAAGCAAACATAAAAAGGAACAGAGTGGCATAATTCTCCTAAAAACGGACGATAGTTGGCGTGTAAAGTATCTAACTGTCCTGCAGTACTTGTTGTTGGAGTATGATCATCACCGAAAATATCTCCGAGAGATAACATGAAATCAGGGTTGTCATTCGCTTGGTTAGCTAATGTTAATTCGTAAACACTTTGAATACCCTTCTTATCATACAAGTGTTCATCAGCTTCGATGGTAAAGGTAAATCCATTACCAACTGCTCGTTGCGTATGAAACGTATATTCTTGTGACGACGAGTAGTTAATAGCCGACCCGTTTTTGTATTTTAGAATGTAATAGTATTTAGTGTCTCCAATTAAATTAGTTAAATCTATTTCAACTGGAATGTTAGGTGTGTTACTGAAGGTGCTAGTACTATCAGTATACGTTGATGGTTGTGTTCCATAGCAAATGTAAAAGGTGTTTATTTGATTAAACATGACACTTACTGTAATTGAATTGTTGGTTGGTCGGCCAAGAACAATGTTAAATTGTTGTGCTTTAGATTGAAAAGGGCTTAGAAACGGGAATAGAAGAACGATAAATTTAAGGTAACGGTTTAATGTCGATTGCATAGATTATTGTTTAGGTTTATTTTTTAGACGACATTCCTAATCTATCTTGGCGCTCTTCGATCATTTTTTACTGGTTTAAAATAGTCTTTTATTTCTCGGTTTAACTGCTTGAATTTTTTCCGTTGATCTAAATTACAGATTGTCATTAATTCTTGTGCCTGTCGGATGCGTAATGACTCCATTTCGTACATGTAATTAGAGATTCTAATTGCCATTCCATTCGCTTGGTTTACATACACACTATCAGAGAAAATCACTTCATTCATGGAGTCTCTTTCCGCACGAACCAATTCGCGAATTCTGCTTTCTTCCTGAAAAAACTTATTGCGTATGGCTCTCATTTTTTCACATTGTTCATTTGAAAGAGAAAGCTCTTTCTTTAAAGTTAAAATCAGCCTTTCATTATTATTTCCTTCTCTGTTTTTTTCTGGCCTTGAAGGATTTAAAAACACTATAGCAATAAGAACTAAGTTTAAAACTACTAGTATCGCTACGCTGCGCTTTAATAACTGATTTTGTTTGAATATTTCCATAATCAATAATTGTTAGTTGAAAACAATGTTTCTGATAATACTAGGTATTTATCTTCCGCGATATTCGCCTTTTTAGTTTTAAAAGAATATAAAATAGCTATCATATTAAGTAGCAAAAAAGAAAAATATATCACCCCCTTTAAATTCACCTTTTTATCTGATTTGTCTTTTTGTTTTTCCAGTCGACTGAAAAAGGA
>JBDKGQ010000281.1:0-2610 GCA_039798145.1 Bacteroidota bacterium | reverse complement strand
CTGCAGCTGCAGGAATTGTTTATTGGTTAAAATACGATTCAAGTGTTAGTCGTGGTGGAAAGAACTACATGGCTGATAAAGGCGAATAATCCTAAAAAATATTTAATTGAAAAGCCCTGTAGTATTTCTTGCTACAGGGCTTTTTTTATCGGTATATCATCAACTTTGTAGTACAGCGAAACTGACCAGTGCTATCGGATGAATAAACAATATAAACTCCTGACTTTACCTTTTCGCCTTTAAGATTTTTTCCATTCCATACAGCCTGGCCACCTAACGACTTTCCTTCAAAGACTAATCCTCCACTAACGTCAGTAATTTTAACTGTTCCATTAGCAATAACGCCTTTAACAGCAACATCACCATCGTAACCTAAAGGAACAGGATTAGGATACACTAGTAAATCACCACAGTTTTCCAGATCTCCTGGTATTGCGTCACTTTGATAACTTAAAAGTCCTTTTTCAGTACCTATAAAAACCTCACCTGTCACATCATTAATGTTCAACGATGTGATATTATTTGAGAAAATAGGACTATTCTCTGTTGTAAAATGTTTGAGTTGATTTTGCCCGTCGGGACTTAATAAATACAAACCTGAACTTTCAGTACCAATCCACTTTCTATTTGCTCCATCAATAGTGATTACGGTTACCACATCGGTAGCTAGTAAATATTGATAGGAGTTATCTTGTTTAATCAAGATTTGTTGTGGGGTAATGCTTGGTGGATAAAATATATAAACTCCCTGATCAGTACCCGCCCAAATAGTACCATCTAAATCTTTTTGAATCGTTCTAACTCTATTCGAACCAAAATCAACAACATCATACTCATCATCTGTAGTATTATCAATTGTTCGATTATCATTAAAAACAAGTATTCCCTCCTTCCCTCCAACGTTTTCAAAAATCGTTAGCCACTTATAACCGTTTTGATCAATAATAATATCACCACATTTTGAACTGCTATTTACAGCGCCTGGAAATGTAAATCCTTTCCATTGACCATCCGACTTTCGAACATTTATAACATTCAATGTGCCTGCATTTGAAACCCATAAATTATTATTGTCGTCGAAAACAATCCCGTGAACCTTGACCTGTCCAGGATTTCCAACCTGCTGTGTTAATGTACTATTATTATTACGATAAAGAGTTACTGCCTGACCGTTATTAACCTCCAATAAACCTGGTCCGGATGCACCTACAAAAACATGATTGCTATTTGAAGGATCTATTGCAATAGAGACATTATCATAAAAATTATAAGTACCAAAATATGGAGTTTGAGCTGACAATCCATCATACGTTTTCCAAGAGCCATTATCAAATGTAGAAAAACCGTTATAGCCATATTGATTAGACCAAGTTCTGTTTTTAGGACCATGAGTCATCCATAACTTACCATCTTTAAATTCAATATCATTACTACCAGAACTAAATGGACCTTGCGGCATTGCCGTAGAGTAATTTCCATTATCACTTAAATACAATCCTTTGTTGTTATCTCCCACCCAATAATTACCGTTACGGTCTTTAATAGCAGTTCTAAATGTTGGATCCCAAATCTGATTGAATGATACAACATTATACAAACTCAAATTGCTATCAAAAAACAAGGCTGAATCATCTGTGACTAAAACCAGATTGTTTTGTGCAACCTGAATATTCTTTAAAGCAGAAAGATTTTTCATTTCTAACGGCAATGAATATCCCCAACTTCCGCTACTATAAGCCAATAGTGTATCTGCATTTGATTTTGAATAATTGAAAAACAAAACATCATTGTAATTAACCGCAAAAGTAAACGCCCCTTGATTGTTATCATTATAAATTTTTGTCCAATTTGCACTGTTCGCTAAAAGAGGATTCGATTTACTAGCCTGATAAATACCATCCTCAGCAGCAGCATATATTGACAAATTATCAGTAGTTACTTGAAATACTTCGGATGCACCATTTGCACCAACATAATAAGTATCCTTTACCTCTTTTCGTTGAAGATCTAATACAACAATCCCAAAACCACAACTTACATAGGCAAATCTTCCATCGATGCTAATTGAATTAATACGTTTATTACCTGGAATGTCTTTTCGCTTAATATCAGAAATATTCACCACTGAATTATCATTATATAACAAATCAATGTTTGTGGAAGAATAGGCAATGACCAACAAATGATAATTATTCGAATAGGCAATATCTGTAATTCCAAAATCGCTTAGTCCATTTAATTTCGATTTTCTTTCAATTGTTTTTTCTGATAAGTCATAACTATAAAAACCATCGTCCGTGGCGCAATAAATTTTACCATCCCCTTCAACAGTTTTTTTTGTATGGATGTATGGCAAGTGTTCACGCCAGTTTCCGATTTCAAAATTTTGAGCATTTATCCAAGTAGGACAAATAAGCATTAGTACGAGTACGAAAGACTTAATTATTCTGCTTAATTGTGTTGCTGTTTGCATAGGCGACTAAATTAATCATATTCTGATTATCATAACATAGCTTTACTTTAGGTTTATCACTGAAAAAAGGAAATAAAAAGTTAATTTTGCACCGCAACTATTTAAGCGTTTCAACTATGTTAAGATCACATACCTGC
>JBDKGQ010000280.1:0-4680 GCA_039798145.1 Bacteroidota bacterium | reverse complement strand
CCTCTCCTAGCGAGGCTTCGCTAGGAGAGGTAGGGAGAGGTCTATCTCACCATCACCCTACTATCATGATACCCATCATTGATCAATAAACGCACGATATAAAATCCTTTCGTGTAATTATCACCTAAGTTAATTTCTTGTGTGTAACCACCTTCTTGGATAGATACCGCAGAAGAATAAATAGATTGACCCATGGTATTGATGATTTGTAAAATGCCATCTCCTGTTTCTTCGCCTTCATACGTAAAGCTGAAAGAACCATTATTAGGATTAGGATAAATATGCACGCCTTGTGAAAGTTCATTATCAATTAGGCGAGCTTCGTTGTTGGTGTTTTCTTCTGATGTAGTACCAGAGGTAACGTCACCGGCTATACGACAATTAACTGAAGTAGTTATTGCGCTACCGCTGATACGAGAACAACCCGTTGTTAAATTTTTAGTCACTACTTTATAAGTACCTGGTTGCTTAACTACTAATGAGTAGTTAGTTGCATTCTCCATTGAAACGTTTGTACGATACCATTGCACGCTGTAATTACTTCCTAAGTTAGTGCAGTTTAGTGTTACGCTATCCCCTAAGCAGAAAGAAGTTGCTCCGCTTGCAGTAACAGATGCAAATGCATTTGTTTTAGCAGTAACAGCAATTGTGTTGCTCGTTAAGGCAGTCCCGTTACATGTAGCAACACAAGTATAAGAACCCGTTGCCGTTGCTTTGTAGGTGCGAGAAGTTCCGTTAGTAGAAATGTTTATTCCATTCTTTTTCCATTGGTAAGTACCACCCACTACATCGCTTGTTAAGTTAACAGAATTGCCCGCGCAAAAGGTTGTTGGACCGTCAGGAGAGATTACACCAGTTCCTGTACAAGTTTGTGCATTATATAAAGCTGTAATTTCTTGTTGTGTGAGGGCGCGGTTCCAGATACCCATGTCGTCAATATTACCATTAAATGCATCATAGGCCGGATGATTCATTCTACCTATAGCTAAATTATTCGCAAGTATCGGATTACCATTTGAAGCTACTGAATTTATAAGTACTCCGTTATAATAGAACTTACCAACTACGCCATCGTTTGTATAGATTACCTGTAGCCAATCTGTTAATGTCGGATTTGAAATTCCAGAATAACAAGAAAAGCTAGAAGATGTCGTTGAACCTAAGCCAATAGAATTAGCAGCGCCAGGATAACCAAATGCCCATCCCCATTGGCATAGACCAGGTCCATTATTTCCAGGCCAAAATTCAAGAATTCTAGGTGAAATACATCCATTGCCAATTCTCTTTAACCAAACTGAAATTGTGACTCCTGTTTGAATCGAAGATGTATTTACAGTTGCATCAATTCTTGTCCCACAATTAGCACCTGAGAAGTAATAAGCAGAATTCGGTATCCCATTACGGTCAGTTGTCATTGTTGCACCGTTGACAATTCCATTATTCCCATTCCCACTTTCATCGTTAGCAGGATACTAGTCCGTGAGTATGTACATAAGAATGCACTTGCGAAAAGGCGCTGATTGCATAAAGTATTAGTGCTGCGATTAAATTTTATTTTTTCATAATTTGTTTTTTGTGCCAATTTATCCCGCTTGGCATGTCTATAAAAAATTAGCGTGGGACAATTACCAAACTTGTCATTGAGGAGGTCGAAGTCCCGTGAAACGAAGTAAAGTAAAGCCCACGCCTATGCGTGAGCGTCCTACTATAACCTCCCGTTTCACTTGAATTTTTCGACCTTTCAATAACTGGGTTTAGCAAACGCTAATTATGATATGTAAATTTTTCTAATCGATAGAATTTTAATTTGAGTTTCAAATGTACGACAATGAATTATTTCTCACAAGCATTATTTGTGGCAATGGCTAACGGGATATGGGTTGAGGAGGGTGGAATAGGATTATAGTTATAGCAAAATACAGGTAAGGGTTTAAAACCTATACTGTTTGAAATGCATAATTCAACATCAATTTCAGACCTCTCCCTACCTCTCCTAGCGAAGCCTCGCTAGGAGAGGAGTAATTAATGAAGTCCCTCCTTCGGTCCCGATATCTATCGGGATAGGGAGGTCATTAATTTTCGGTGATGATAATTTTCATGCTTCTGCCCTTTACCTCGCTTAACATCGTATCTTGGGGCCTAAATAACCAAGAACCTCAGCGACCGTAGCGACATTTCATCTTCAAATTAACTCATCATCAAATTTTCAAATTAACCAAGTATTTCCATCAACACCTCATGAGATTTAATCTTGCCGCCTTGTGTGTGATGTAGTTCGTAGTAGGTGATGAGTCCTTCGAGAATTTTTTTACGGTCTGTTGCTGTGATGGGAAAATCTTTTATTTCATCTAAGGAAAGCGCAGTTAATTCAGAAAATAATTTGCTTAACGCTGGTTCTAAAAAGTAAGGGTGGTTCGGACGAGTTTCTTGAAATACGCCTTCTTGTAAATCGAACCAAGGAGATTGTTCACTGTATTTTCCATGCGGATAAAATCCTAAGTATCGAGTAAGCTGAATTAAAAAACAATAATGAAAACGACTTACCGATTCATCGAGAATATCTAATATTTGTATGCTGTTATCAATAAAAGAAAATAATTCCGGATTGATTTCTTCTTCTTTAATGGATTTATAAATGACCTCACTTAAAAAGAAAGCCATGGTTGTTTTGATAATATCGTAAGGAATATTTTTAAAAGCAGGAGCAGCATTTACCTCTGATGCGCGATGTAATCCACCAGGTTTTTTATAGAAAGCAACAATTTCAATTAATGATAGTGGTTGAAAGATAGCAGGTGTATGCTTCGATTTATTTTTGCGAACACCATTCACTAAAAACGATTGCAATCCGAATTGTTCTGTATATGCTTTAACAATTAAACTTGCTTCGGCATATTCAATCGTGTTTAATACAACAGCTCGCGTTTTTTGAAGCATCTTACATTAAATCTTGCCCAATGTCTTTGCGATAATACGCGTAATCGAAATTGATTTGATGCGCTGTGCGATACGATTTATCCAATGCACCTTGCATGGTTTCATCTAATGATGTCACTGCAAATACTCGTCCTCCGTTCGTTACTACCTGACCGTTAGTTAACGATGTTCCAGAATGGAAAACGATACTTTCAGTTGGTTTGTCTAATCCTTTTACTTCAAATCCTTTTTCGTAATTACCCGGATATCCTCCTGAAACCATTACTACTGTTGTTGCAAATCGAGGATCTACTTTAAAATCAATAGTGGATAATGTTTGATTTTCTGTGGCTACCATTAAGTCAACAAAATCATTTTGAATACGAGGTAAAACAGCTTCTGTTTCTGGATCTCCCATTCTGCAATTATATTCTATCACGAATGGTTCTCCATCTACATTCATCAAGCCGATAAAAATAAATCCTTTGTAATCGATATTATCTTTTGTTAATCCTGCAATGGTTGGTTTAACAATATTGTTCTCTACTTTTTCTATGAACGCTGCATCTGCAAATGGAACAGGTGATACTGCACCCATACCGCCTGTGTTTAGTCCTGTATCGCCTTCGCCAATGCGTTTATAATCTTTTGCTGATGGAAGTAGTTTATAATTTTTACCATCGGTTAAAACAAAAACAGACAGTTCAATGCCTTTCAAAAATTCTTCAATCACCACTTTCTCTCCTGCTTTTCCAAATTTACCATCGCCTAGCATCGATTTCAATTCTTGTTTTGCTTCGTTGATATCATCAATAATCAAAACACCTTTTCCTGCTGCAAGTCCGTCTGCTTTTAAAACGTACGGCGGTTTTAATGTTTCTAAAAACTGATATCCTTCTTCTAATTTCGAATACGTGAAACTATGATACGCCGCAGTCGGAACACCATGACGTTGCATAAACTCTTTACTGAAATCTTTACTGCCTTCTAATTGCGCTCCTAATTTCGAAGGACCAATGACAGGAATGTTTTTCAGTTGATCATCCGCAAGAAAAAAATCAACGATGCCATTTCGATGCCATTTACTAACGGATCTTCTGGTCCAACAACTACTAAATTAATCTGCTCTGATAAAACGATGTTTTTTATTCCTTCAAAATCATTTACACCTATGGATAAGTTTGTTCCGCAAGTAGCAGTACCTGCATTACCGGGTGTGATAAATAATTGAGTGCAATTAGGACTAGCACTTAATGAGCGTGCAAATGCATGTTCACGTCCGCCAGATCCAAGTAATAAAATTCGCATAATAATGGTTGAGTAGAAGGTGTAAAATAACTGCAACGAAATTAATTATTCGAAGTCATACTTTCGATAATAGTTGACTGAAATTATTCAACAACAAATCGACTTACAGATAATTCCGAATGTGTTCTTGTATGAAGGAAATAAACTCCTGCTTTCACATTGGTTAAAGGAATAGTTAATTCATCTGTGAAGTTCACCATTCCTTTATCGATTAACTGTCCGTTGATGTTGTACAATAGATATTCTTCAATGGGTTCTCCTTCTGATTTAACAGTGATGTAATCATTTGCAGGATTTGGATAAACTAAAATAGAGGAGTTGTTACTGATAGCTTCTAGTCCTGTGCTTGTACATGTACCTGGCAGATTAAGATCTAACCAAAATAATCGAGTAGAAATCCAGTTTTTCAATTTAGTAATTTCTCCTGCATACGTTGTTGGAATAGGAGAAGGGTTA
>JBDKGQ010000279.1:0-2618 GCA_039798145.1 Bacteroidota bacterium | reverse complement strand
GAAGTTATAAAGAGAATGCAACAACAAATGCCAGAAGATGAAAAAATGAAAAAATGCAATTACATCATACACAATGACAATGTAACTGCATTAATTCCACAAGTATTACAAATTCACGAAAAATTATTAAACTTTAAGTAGTTTAATTTATCATTCGTTTAATTTGCTCCTCCACATTTTTATTATTAGCTGACTTAATTTCTTTTAATAAATATCGTAGTTGATTAGCATAATTATTCTTTGTAACTGCATTTGTTTCGCTAGCATATAATTTTTCTAATCCAAAAACTGCTTTATTTACAAATGTTTCATTCTTATTTGTAATTACAAATTTTACTAAGCCTGAAAAAACTGCATTCAAATCCTCTCCATACATATCATTAGCACACTGCATCATGAAATTTAAATCATCTACATTAGTTGATTGACCTAAAATTTTGAAACAAGATCTTATAACAAAATGATTTTTATTTTCAGTTAAATAGGCTTTAGCCAAAATTAGGGCATCAGCTTTATGTTGTAGAACATTAGTTTGAAGTGCTTCCATTCTCAATTTATATGAATTTGATTTCAGACAAGTATTCATTTCTGCTTCAGGAACTGCATGTAACCATACATTGAGTAATTTTAATGCAGCAGCTTTTACCAATAAATTTTTTGTACTTACAAATAAATCGTAAACAGGAGACTCAAAATCAGTTTGTACTGCTTTATCTTGATGATGATCATTAATAGCATCTAATACAAACAATGCATAAATAGATGAGTCGTTCAATGCTTTAACTAAAACCTCTTTAAAATTAATGGGTAATTTATGTTTATCAATATAGTTAGAACAAATAGTGTCCAGGGCAATCAATTTAGATACTGGATTAACAGGCGCTAAAAATTGTGAATTATAAACAGCTGCAGTTTTTTGCTCCACAATATTTCCAATTACTTCATGCTCATAATCCGGCACAACAAATGCATTAATAGAAGATACAGGCAAAAGTACATCTTGCTGTGCTTTATTGATTTCAACTGTGTGTAACGAAACTACACTATTTTCAACTACAGCAAAAGTCATTGGTAATCGATATGCAAAATTTGGATCTTCATTTTTTTGATCTACATGTACTTTTATTTTTTTTGTAGAATCAACAAATTGATAAGTAAAATTTAATGAAGGGTGACCACCTTTGACATACCATTGATTGAAAAACCAGGTCATATCTCTTCCTGTAACTTCTTCCACAGCGAGTCGCCAATGTTGAAATTCAGCAGGTTTTAAAGCATTTGTAGTTAGATATTTTTTTATTGCTTGTTTAAATGCTGCATCTCCAATAAGCAAATGAAGATGACGTAATATAGCCCCACCTTTTTTATAGGTTATATGATCAAATACATCCTCTCTACTTTTGTAATACACTCTATATAATGGATCATCAACATAAGGCGCAAGCATCAAATAACTTTGTAAGTCTTCATAAGCTAATTGATCGGCATGTGCTTTTCCATATTTATAAGTTCTCCATAATTGTTCGCCATAGTTGGCAAAAGATTCGTTAACCGTTAAGTGCGACCAAGATTCTGCTGTAACATAATCGCCAAACCATTGATGAAACAATTCATGCGAAACCACATCCTCGTGATTGCCATCGGCATAAGCAATACTGTCTTGATTCATGAATTCGCCAAATAAACTAGCACTAGTATTTTCCATTGCTCCAGAAACATAATCTCTTACTACGATTTGACTATAGGTTTTCCAAGGATATAAAACTCCGGTATAATTAGAAAAGAACTGCATCATTTCGGGTGTGTTTTGAAACATCATATTTGCATAGGGTGCAAAATCTGGTTCAACATAATATCGAACATCATTTGCTTGCTGAAACTGAGTCGTATGAATAGAAAATTTACCAATAGCAAACATCATAGCATAGGGTTGAATTGGTTGATTCATTTCCCAACTATCCTCCCTCATTAGGGGATCAACGGCTTTCGAGGATACTAATCGACCATTACTTAATGTTTGAAAAGAATCAGGAACGGTTAATGTAATTTGTGTTGTAAAGCGCTCATTGGGAAAATCAATTGTTGGAACCCAATGTGAATTAGATTCCGTCTCTCCCTGCGTCCATATTTGAACAGGTTTATTTTTTATCTTCTGACGATTATTGATAAAGTACAATCCTTTATCATCCGTAATAGCAGCACTACCCCCTTTGGCTGCTTTATTTGGAAATGCTGTATATTTTATATCCAATGAAATGGTATCTGCCAATGGATATTCAAAATCAATATAAATATGCATAGAGTCTGCTGTATAATTCAAGGTTAAAGAACCTTTTTTGCTACTTGCATTTACACTAGCAATCTCCATTGACTTTGCATCTAAAACCAATCGTTGTGCTGGATAGAAATAAGGTTTTAGCGTTAAATGAGCTTGTCCATCAGCACTTGCATTTTTATAATTAAACTGAAGCGCAACTTGTGTATGTAAAATATCCCACACTCGATCTGGGGTGTACCGAGGCAATTCGCTTGCCTTATTAGATTTTACTGCAACTGGATTCAAACTTACCTGAGAGGCATTTTTAGAAGTTGTGCATTGCATCAACAACAATGAACTC
>JBDKGQ010000278.1:0-2626 GCA_039798145.1 Bacteroidota bacterium | reverse complement strand
AATATAATTTTTTCATCATCAAATTTTTCTTTGCCATTTTTTTGATGTCCATAGCGACCTACATTACCAACGGATGAAACATAGGAAAGCGCACTGATGGCATTCAATTGTGCAGGATTCGTGATTTGAACGGTTGCGGTATTTAACCAACGGCTGGTGTTTAAAATCACAGCTCCTGTTGCAGATACGCCGTTTAGGTAACTCGGATTAACAGGGAAATCACTTTGATCAATGGTAATACCTTGCTTCGTTCTTCTATCAATTGCACGCTGCGAAAGATATTGCAGCGGAGTATTAATAGAGTAGGGTGAGTTGTTTTTATTGCTAAAATGAACAACATATCTGTCTTGTGCAAATAAATTGTTTATAGTAAAGAGTAAACAAATACTTAAAATCAATTTTGATTTCATGGGTTCAGTGTATAGGATATTAGTTTTTCTGTGTAGTCGTATCCGCCTTTGATGATGATACCTTGTTGTGTTGGAATTGTTGCGATATTTTTCTCTTTGCGATAAATCATTCCAATTCGTGCAGCATATTTTTCCATGCCGTAAAACTGTCGCGTTGCATCAATATAATCGTCTTGCAAAACAGTACAAACAGAATCAAATGCAAGTGTGTTGAGGCTTCCGGGTTGATGTAAATCGGTTAGCTGGTAGTATTGAGCATCCAGTGTATTTAATGCATTGCCATTCCATTTGTCAGATGTGTTTAAAGGGAATTTTAATTTGATGTATCGAACATTATCGATGAATCGCTCTGCATTAAACTGAGTTCTTTTATCACTGATCACTTTCCAGATAATCCAATTGCCGTTGCTATCTTTTCGATATCGCTCGATGCGCTGGCATACTTCATTTTCGTTGTCAAGATAATTTCCAGCAATGACTTCTTTGATTTCATAACTAACAGTATCTAATGCTGCTTGATTGTTCGCATCCCAAAAAATAGAGTCAGCTTTGTAATAGCGCACAATGCCTGAGTCCGTTGGGAAATACTCATATGCGTAATACGCAGGAGCGACATCACTAGAATTTTCCTTTGTGCAGGATGCAAGTAATGCAACAGAAATTAGAAGCAGAAGATATTTTTTCATCGATATCAAATTTAAGTATCTTCTTTAAATAAACTAATTTAATTATTGATTTATAATAGGTTTGTTAATGAAGCCACCACCAATAACATCATCGCCTTCATAGAATACAGCACTTTGTCCGGGAGCAATTCCAGTTACAGGTTGATGAAACAATACCGACAATTCATTTCCAATTTGTGTGATGGTACTCATCGTTCCTGGATCTTTATATCGGATTTTAGTTAATGCTTCCATCGGTGCAAGTAACGAATCGTATTTAATTAGGTTGATGTTACGAACCGTCATTTCCTGTTTTTTCAATTCTTCAATAGTACCTAAAACAACTGAATTGGAATCTGGTTTTATTTCGGTTACATACATCGGTTCTCCAAACGCAACTTCTAATCCCTTACGCTGACCAATAGTATAAAACGGATAACCTTTATGCTGACCTAAAACTTTTCCATCTTTATCGATAAAGTTACCACCCACTAATTTTTTATCTAATTCAGGAACTCTGTTTTTTAAAAATGAACGATAATCGTTATCAGGAATAAAACAGATTTCATAACTCTCACTCTTATTGGCTAGCTCATGTAAATCCATGTCGCGCGCCATTTGTTTAATCACTGATTTTTCAAATCCACCAACAGGAAACATAGTACGTGTTAAACACTCTTGCGTAACACCCCATAACACATAACTCTGATCTTTACTTAAATCATGTCCTCTGGATATTACCGCACGATTATTTTCCATTCTGATTTTTGCATAATGTCCTGTGGCAATAAATTCACAGTTCAACATATCAGCACGTTTTAATAATGCTTCCCATTTGATATGCGTATTGCACATCACGCATGGGTTTGGTGTACGACCAGCTAAGTATTCATCAACGAAATTGTCGATTACATGTTCGCCAAATTCACCGCGAATATCCAAGATATAATGCGGAAATCCGTAACGAACGGCAATGCTGCGCGCATCGTTGATAGAATCAAGACTGCAACATCCTGTTTCTTTCTTTGAAGAATTACTTGTTGCATAATCCCAGGTTTTCATTGTTATACCAACAACTTCATAACCTTCTTCATGTAACATAATAGCAGCTACCGAACTATCGATGCCGCCACTCATTGCAACCAGTACTCTTCCTTTTTTACTCATAGTGCAAAGATAGGAAAGAGATAAGTGATTTTATAGGCGGATCTTATTTTAATCTGCTGGATTTTGTAATAATGCTAATTGGGTTTTTGATTTTCCGCTTTCGTGAGTTCCGCGGATTTTGCATTGGAAATAATCAAGCGTTGAAAATATTGATTGAAAAAGAATGCTTGCTATCTTTTTTATGGAAGATGGAATAGGGGTAAAACAAAACAACCCGCAATTTGCATCGCGGGTTGTTTTGTATCTAAGAAAAAATTATTTTTTCTTAGCAGCTTTCTTAGCAGCTTTCTTAGGAGCAGCTTTCTTAGTTGCTTTTTTAGCAGCTTTCTTAGGAGCAGCTTTCTTAGCAGCTTTCTTAGGAGCAGCTTTCTTAGCAGCCTTCTT
>JBDKGQ010000277.1:0-2632 GCA_039798145.1 Bacteroidota bacterium | reverse complement strand
GTTGCCGTTATTGTAGTTTTTTAAATTAGGAAGTTGATTCATGATTTATCGAATAGCGTTGCAAAGGTAATCAGTTTCTTTTAATCAACATACAATACAAATCCTTTCAGGTATTCTGATTCTGGATGATAGATGCTGATTGGATGATCTTCTGGTTGTGAGAGCTGGTGAAGGATACGTACATTTCTACCTGCTTGTAACGCCGACTGGAAAATTATCTTTCTGAATAATTCTTTATCGATAGCTTGCGAACAAGAGAACGTAAAAAGAATTCCTCCTTTGTTTATTTTTTTTAAGCCTTCTGTATTTAAGTTACGATAACCAACCATGGCATTTTTAACTTGACTCAAATGTTTTGCGTAAGCAGGAGGGTCGAGTATGATTAAATCGAATTGTTCGTTTGATTTTTTCAGGTAAGTCATTACATCTTCCGTATTTCCTTCGTGATTCGCCTTCGGAAAGTTTAGCTGAACGTTTGCTTCAACACCTTCCATTGCTTTTTTGGAGCTATCGACAGAGACTACTTTAGATGCGCTACCTTGCAATGCATAAAGCGAAAATCCTCCTGTATAACAAAAAGTATTTAAAACAGATTTGCCTTTAGCATAATGTTGAACTAGTGATCGGTTGTTGCGCTGATCAATAAAAAATCCGGTCTTTTGACCTTCCACATAATTTATTTTAAACTTTAAATTGTTTTCTAAAGCAAAATCAGCTTCACGGAAATCTTCATGACGATAGGTGTAATCATCTATAATATTTTGCACTCCATGCTTCGCTAAAGTTTCTGCGCTTTTGGAATAAATTGCCTTAATGTTTTCTTTATA
This sequence comes from Bacteroidota bacterium, assembly GCA_039798145.1. GTDB lineage: Bacteria > Bacteroidota > Bacteroidia > AKYH767-A > OLB10 > CAINEC01. The sequence continues at coordinate 1,805 of JBDKGQ010000277.1, read as the reverse complement.
TACATTTAATAATGCATCATTGATTAATGAAATTGCATCATACATTCCTTTAGTGTAAACCTGAATAATGGCAGTTTTATCATAAATATCGATAACTAGTCCAGGGCAACCATCGCCTTCTCCGTGAATTAATCGATAGATAGTTGTGGCAGTATTATTTATTAAGCCTAATGTATTTCGGAAGTTATAAGCGTTTTGAATTTTATTAGTCCAAAAGTCTAAATCGATGGTATTATCCTCGAAATCGAGACATCTTACAGAGATAGTTGCCTTGTGAAAATGTCCGGTAGCAAGGTAGTTTTTATTATGGTCAATAACGGAAACGATAGTTCCCTCTTTTAAGTCCTTCGGTTCTTTAGCAATGGCGCCACTGAATATCCAGGGGTGCTTAGCTAAAACCGATTTTTCCTTTCCTTTTTTTAACTCTATTATGGGGTACTTGTTACTCATAACACTATTTTAATTGAACTATTAATTAAATTTTATATAAATAATTTTGGAAATGTAAATATTAATTAAAATATTTGCGGACCATTCAACTTTTATGCAAATAGAACGCATTTTGGCCGTTATCCGATTTTTATCGATGGGGCCAGAAACAGTAGCTACTTTAAATCCAAAATTAAAGTCATTGGGTTATAATTGTTCCGAGCGAACGATTTACCGTGACTTAACAAAGATAAGTGAAGTTTTAAATACTCCGCAGATTCACGTCGCCGTAAGTGAAGGGGTTTTCAACAAGAAAACGTGGATGATTGTGTCGAGCGAAAATGATTCATCATTATCTTTTCAAGAGTATGTAAACTTGTTTTTGATTGAGCATTTTAAAACCAAATGGCTGAAGAAAGTAACAGGTGATACATTATCGCAAATCATGGATGTTAAAAAGGGGGTATCTCTGGATAGTTTCCCTGAAATTGTTCAGTTGGTGCCAGGTAATTCTGTCGTGAATAGCGATTGGTCGGAGTTTATTTATAAATCGAAGCATAAGAAATTCTTAAAGGAATTATTAAAGGCAATAACTAATAAGATAGTTGTTAGTATCAAGTGTTACGATCATGAACATTTAGTAGATGTGAACTTTGAACCGATGCGATTGATTTATCACAGAGGGACTGTTCATTTACTAGGATGTCATTATAAGAATTCCAATAAGGCACTTCATGTTATTGAGTTGGATGCAATTGAATCGATTGCTGTTTTAGATAAACGATTTAACATGAAGGGTAACCAAAAACTAATTGATAATTATCTTCATACTAAATTTGGAGTTCATGATACAACCGACACTAAGATTTATAAAATAGTTATTCATATCAGTAAGAGCGCTGGCATCTATATTTCCAATCGCTTTTGGCATAAAACGCAAAAGTTTAAAGAGCTAAGTGACGGAAGCTATCAGATGGAAATGCAATGTTCAATTAACATTGAGCTGGTAGGGTGGATCATGAGTTGGTTAGAGCACATGAAAGTGGTTTCACCGGCAATTCTCAAAGAGCATATTGCAGATAGAGCCAGCTATATTCATCAGATGTATAAAAATAATCAAGATCCTATTTCACCTAAGGATACTGATAACTGGAAAATAATTGGTCAATGATTTATTGATAAACTACTTTCTTCGTTTCAATAATTTTCCCTTCGCTGATTAAGTTAATCAGGTATATTCCTTTCTGAAGATTTTTAGGATTCCAAGATATCGGTGATAGTTGATTAATCACATTATTATAAACTTCTTTTCCTGCAACATCATAAATGCTGATAATGCAATTTGCTTTTTCAACTCCATCAATTTTTATTGAAAA
>JBDKGQ010000276.1:0-3428 GCA_039798145.1 Bacteroidota bacterium | reverse complement strand
AAGTCCCCCCGGGGGTAAAAATAATCTGTATTCCAATGAAATTCCCATTTGCAAACATTTACAAACGTTTAAGTTTGCAAAGCTGCAAACACCACTCTCAGAAATTAATTTGAATATTTTTTTATTACTTCAAGAAGTATCTAAAAGTCATTGTTCCTTTCTGAACCTCAACTTCACTCGGCGAAAACTTCATTTTTTCAGCAGCCTCTTTCGATTTCTTTACTAAGTTGGCGCTTGTAGTTGTCGAACCTCTTGCAGGTCCATTAGCAGAAACTACATTGCCATTCTTATCTACAGTAATTGTAATAACAACCACACCTGTTTCTTGCGAATTGTCGCTCACTTTAACAGAACTACGTAACCCCCTTCCCGTTAGGTCATAGCCAAATCCATCGCCTTTACCTGACCCGCCTCCATTACCACCACCATCACCACTTCCTGTTCCAGGTCCATTGCCAGTTCCTTTTCCATCACCTAAACCTCCGCCTTCGCCAGTGCCTTGTTGTGCGCCCCCGCTATTTCTTTTACCACCTTTGAAAAGTGCATTCTGATTTACCTTAGGAACTTCCACTAAATCGACTTTTACTTTTGGCTGTTCCTTAGGCTGATCTTTTACTTTTTCTTTCTTCTCAGGTTTGTCCTTAGGTTTCTCTGGCTGATTTATACTTACTGTTTGCTCATCATCATTGGTCATGATTTCTTCTTCTGGCGCAGGCTCGGGAGCAGGAGTTGGAGCAACATCAGAAATTTCCATTGTGCCAAATTCCACGAAGCTACCACCGCCGCCACCACCAGCTAATCCCTCTGCAAATGGAGGGTTAGGGGTAGTTAAACTAAATAGCCATAAAAGCAAGGCAATAATACCATGCAATGCTAATGTTAGTGCTACTGATTTCTTCTGATGAGCAGTCATTACTGATTAATCTTGGTAACATTAGTTGCTGCTACCATTTTGATTTTATTTTTATTTCCAATGTCTAACAAAAACACGACGTCTTCCCAAGGAACTGCTTTATCAACTTTTAATAATGCAGTAGGATCTGTAATGCCATTTACTGCAGCAACAACCGCAGCCTCTACTTGATCTCTTGGCACTACCTGATCGTTAATCCCAAATTGCAAGTCGGCAGAAACACTAATTACTAACGGATGCTTCACACTCTGAATCCCTGTTTTTGAGTTTGGAAGTAATAACTTCAATACAGATGGTGTTGCCATCGTAGAAGCAATTAAGAAGAATAGCAACAAGAAGAACATAATATCATTCAATGAATGACTATATACTTCAGATGCTGATCTTTGACGGCGACTTAATTTCATGAGTTTACAGGTTCTTCTAATAAATCGATAAAGTCAACTGCATTAATTTCCATCTTGTTTATTACACGATCAATTAATTGCACTAAGTAATGATATCCTGCATAGGCAATCATACCCACTAATAATCCTGATCCAGACGAAATCATTTTTACGTAAAGTCCACCAGAAATAGTATCAATTTCTAAACTGTTTTGTAATGAAATCTGATAGAAAATTTTAATTACTCCGAAGATAGTTCCTAAGAATCCAAACATCGGTGCAATCCCTGCGATTGTTCCTAAAAATCCTAAGTTCTTTTCTAACTTATATACTTCAAGTTTACCAGTGTTCTCAATTGCGGCTTCAATCTCGCGAACAGGTTTTCCTAAACGCATCAAACCTTTTTCAATCATGCGTGCAGAAGGATTTTTAGTTGAGCGGCATAAATTTCTTGCAGCATCAATATTTCCTGCATTCACATATTGCTTTATCTGATTCATGAAATTTGCATCTAGCTTACTTGCCTTCTGAATGACAAATAATCTTTCGAAGAAAATATAAACAGCTAAAACGCTTAAGATAGCAATTGGAATAAGGATAGGTCCACCTTTCGAAGCCATATCCAATAGTGATATGCTCACTTCGTTTGAAGGAGCAGCAGTACCAGTTGCACTTGAAGCTTCGCTCGCTGAATTGATTACTTGAAGAAATAACGACATATGTTCAGATTTTTACTTTTATGTTAATTGGTAAAATTATCAGTATAGTGAGCAGAAATAGTGTTCGCTTACACCTCTTTACTAACAATCTTCTGTTGATGATAACGCAAGCTTTACAGGGTTTATTATTTTAATTTCAAATATGTCTAATCAACTTTGTAACATGAGAAAATACTTACTACTGATTGCGATTTTATTTCTACAAGTTACCCTTTCGAATGCGCAAACTTGTATTGGCACTACAGGCTTAAAACATGGTCGAGGATTGTTTAGCTTTTTGAGTTATACCAATGATCATCGCATTATTGCAGGTGGTACGTATGCCACTGCAACGCAGCCTTTCTTTGCGATGGATGGTGATACGTTATATCCTAATCCAGGAGATGTTCTAACAGCTTTTGCAGCTATTCTCGATACAAATTTCAATCTAATTCGAATGTTTAATGTCGTTGGATTTAATTACGCAGGAGGGCCTTTTACTCCAACGCGTGTCAACGATATGACCATTGATGATAATAACAACATTTATTTTGTTGGAGGCTCATTTATTTTGTTGGAGGCTTTGCTCAAGATACGCTCGTAGCAGGAAATGATACTGTTATTGGCGATGGATATTTAGATTGCTTCATTGCTGGTGTTGACACAATGGGTAACCATACTTTCATGAAAAGTTTTGGCTCATCTTCGTGGTGGACCAGCTATGTTTATAGCGATAAAATTACTGCAATCGATTGTGATCATGCCGGGAACTTGTATTTGACTGGTACATTCGGTGGTTCTTATTTTAAAGTGAATACCGATAGTATTGCTAATCTTAGTTTCGTTGGTGTAAATGATAAGTTTCACATTTTTACTTTATCACTAACTGTAAATGATAAGTTTCACATTTTTACTTTATCACTAACTCCAACAGGTCAAACAAGATGGTTGAAAGGATGCGGTGTTCAGAACTATGATGACTTATCCCTAGGAATTGCAGTAGATGATAACGGTAATGCATCGATCTGTGGAAGTACAGAAGCCAGTAATGCGAACTTTATTTTTGGAAATACAACTTATCACTATAAAACTTCTCCTAATGCTTTTCAAGGGTATGTTGCGAGTTATGATTCTGTTGGAAACGAGCGATGGTTTTTTCCAATCGACTCGTATACCGGTAATGGAGATGTAAGTGGGTATGATGTAGCGATGGATGCGAACGGAAATACCTATGCTATGGGCTTCTTTGAAGGATATTCGATTTTCAATGGAGATACTGTCCGTCCACTTTACGGTTATACTAGTAGTTATCTTTTGAAAATAAATCGCACGGGTCAAAAGCAATTTGTGAAAACAGGTCGTATTGATACTTTCTATCCTTTCCCTGGAAAAATTGATTTGAAAGATGATAAAGTATTTATTACAGGACAA
>JBDKGQ010000275.1:0-3017 GCA_039798145.1 Bacteroidota bacterium | reverse complement strand
CCGGTGATATAGTGCCAGTCATTCCGGAGCATACCGTGCCACTTTTTTCATGATATGAACAGGTTAAAATTAGTAAAAATTTATCCTTTTAATTTCTTTCTTTTACGGAGTGATTCTCCGCTAAGTTCTATTCTGTGAGACGAGTAAACAAGTCGATCTAAAATTGCGTCAGCAATAGTTCCTTCTCCGATTGTTTCATGCCAGTTTGCAACAGGTATTTGAGAGGTAACCAATGTAGATGCTCTATCGTGTCGGTCCTCGATGATATCCATCAGTGCTTGTCTAGATTGATTGTCAAAAGCATGTAAGCCGAAGTCGTCTAAAATGAGTAAATCGAAGCCGTGAAGCTTCTTTAAAAACTTGATATAAGTGCCTTCTATCTTTGATAATTTGATTTTTTCTATGAGCTGTCCGCAATTAAGGAAGAGTGTTTTATCTCCTTGTTCACAAGCATTTCTGCCGATGCACTGTGCTAAATAACTTTTCCCAACTCCAGTTGAACCGATAATAATGATATTTTCATTTTGCTTAAGGAACTGCAGTGTCAGTAAGCGTTCAAACATGTTCCGATCAAGGTTTCGATTGGAGGCATAATCGATATTGAGTGAAGATACACTAAGCTTGAAGCCAGCGCCTTTTACTAAGTTATTAATCTTTACGTTATGCCGATTTTCCCACTCGGTATCGACCATTAGGGCGATAAATTCATCATTTGTGAAGTTTGTAAAAAGTCTTTCTTTGATAGCCCTTTGGTACAGCTCACTCATGCCATTCAGCCTTAATTGTCTCATTTTGTCAATGGTGCTTTGTGTGTTCATATAATTGATTTTTAGATTACAAGCTTTAACAATAGGTGTTGCCACCGCGGATGTTTCCATGAATAGGAATGTGAGAAGTAAGGTGTTGATCAGCTTGCTCATTTTCTAGACCATTTTTCAGGATGTTTACAATCGTATGGTAGCCGCATTGGTCAATATCCAAGGTTCTTTTGCAGGCATTTTCTATCCGCTCTGACGGATATAGCTTAGTCAGCATTGTGATTCCAAAGGCCTGTTTGTAAGCGATTTCAGGATATGGTTTCCCTTCAATAAGGTTTCGAACACACTGTTCGGTGTATTTCCCGATTTTCTGTGCTTTGAAGCAAAAGTACTCCAAGCTCCACTCAGAATATGCTTTGTGCGAACTACTTAAATGCTCAGCTACAGTGGTATATTTACCCGCACTTCTAGATCTTAGATGCAAAGCGATTCGCTCCCTTTCGTAATAAATCTCAACAGTTCCATAACTATACTGAACTTCAACTTGTTTTCCCATGTAACGGTATGGTACACTGTAATAATGCTTATCCTCGGTAAGAAAAATATGTCCCATTTTCTGCACTTTCAACTTCTTAAAATGACGGATGTCATAAGGTTCCTGCACCAACTCTTGCAGATACTCCTTTTCTAGACTATGAAAGAGCTGTGAACGGGTTTCAGAGCTATTTGTCAACGTATAGTCGTTGTAAATCGTAAGCAATGCTTCAATCGCCGCATTAAGATCTTCCAAAGAAAAGAAAGTGTGTTTGGACAGGGGATAAAACATGCGTTGATATACGATTTTCACAGCCCCTTCAACCATTGCCTTATCCTTTGGTGAATAAGGTCTTGTAGGGTCAACTAAACATCCGTAATGAAGTGCAAAATCCATTAAAGAACGATTTATGGTTGGTTCGTATTTATGACTTTTAGTTACTGCAGCCTTCATGTTATCAGGAACTACAACCTTTGGAACCCCTCCTAAAAAATGAAAACACTTGTTGAGTGCTTCGATTACTTCTTCTTGGCTTTGGGTGCGTGTGGCTGTTACGAACGTGTAGCCGCTTGATGGAAGAATGGCAACAAAAACATTTACCTCAATCAACTCACCGCTTGCCTTATCGCAATAACTGAGTTTCTTACCCGTAAAGTCGATAAATAGCTTCTCTCCAGCTTTGTGATCAAGTTTTACAGAGCAATCAACCCTTTCCCTCCATCGATTGAAGTGGAAACAAAATTGGCTATACAAATAACCATCCGGGTGCTTGACCATATACTCTCGCCACAATGTATGAATCGTGCAGCCAGGTTTCTTTAACTCCCTCTGAAAATATGAAAACTGATCACTTAAGGTCACAAATCGATGGCTCTCAACCTCTGTAATACATGGAAAAAACTCACTCAGAGATTGATCATCTAGATTCATCAACTCCTCATAAGTCAATCCATGAGCACTGAAAATGCGTACGTATTCATTTACCGTATTTCTACTCACATGAAGTAAATCCGCAGTTTTTCGATTGCTGTATCCTTCTTTTTTTAAACGTATTAATTGTTTTAATTCCATGATGTCTATTCTTTGTCCTGCCATAGCTCATTTTTTTGAGCGAAGTTAACATCATGAAAAGTGGCACAATGACCTCCGGAATGAGTGGCACAATGACCTCCGGAATAGGTGGCACTATATCACCGGAATGAGTGGCACAGTATCCCCGGAATAGGTGGCACAATTACAGATTAGATTATCATTTTCAAAAAGAGTTACTCGAATCGAACCATTATCGGAAGTTGCTAATTCTTCTTTTGAACAACGTGAAAAATTATAAATCATTGATTTCGTTCCACGTTTAACGATGACACCATTTGAAGGTATTTGGTTTTTCATGGATTGATACTCATTTGATACATAAATGAATCCTATTGAATCTTGAAAAGCCTTGGCTATAATACTTCTATTTAAAATGGACAAGGTATCTTCTTGCACGAAAGTTTGAACACGCTGAGAAAGATAAACGTTCTTTACGCGCTGGAATTCACTGTTTTGCTGAGAAAGGCAAAGGTTTAACGTGGTCAAACAACTTACAATTAAACTTATATTTCTCATAATCCTAAAATTTTTGTTTACCAACTTGAGTTTCAAAAGGTAGCCAAATTCATAAAAAGTATAGCAATTACCAGTTGAGTTTTAGAGGAGCGTGAAGCCTTCTTCAGTGTTGCAAC
>JBDKGQ010000274.1:0-2653 GCA_039798145.1 Bacteroidota bacterium | reverse complement strand
TGTTCAATGGTGTTCCTCCGTTTCTTGTTGCACCTACAGCATAAATATTTCCTGCTGCATCAAAGTCAAATGCATTTACGATATCAGGCCATGTTCCAGCACCGGTCATATCTATAAACAATGAACCAGTATTATTGAATGTAACATCGGGCATTCCCGCCGTATCTAAGCGGCACATAAAAATATCCTGTGATGTGCTTTGTCCGTAGCCAGAATTAATCGCAACAAATCTTCCATCAGGATCCATTTTAATTTTAGGCGTCATCCCTCCAATTGAACCTTGATTACCCAACGAAACCTTTGTTGTTCCATTCGTACCAAAAGTGCTATCGATTATTCCCGAAGGATAAAAACGAGCGAAGCATAATTCGAAAGAACCAGTACCATTGTTTTTACTTAAACCAACAATAACAATTTTATTATCTGCTTGCGCAACACTTCCGAAGCTGCGGTCGATATTGTTAAAGAATGTAAATGTTTTTTTACCATTAGTTCCAAAGGTAGAATCGGGTACTAACGTTTGTGCATATGTACAAACTGTAGCGGTTAATGCAACAATAATTGTAAATAGTTTTTTCATTTTATTTGGTTTGATAGTTTAGTAGTTCGTCCATTGTTTGTGTGGTAACAGGATGATATCCCGCTCTCGCCTTTGCATAAATTTTGATCGCCATCTCTTTTCCCTCTTCAGTCTGAATCATCGTCTCATAAAGTGGTCTAACAAATTTTCTTCTTCCTACATGACAAAGGAAATCTTCCAATGCACTATAGCCTGCTTTATACTTCGTTGTTATCACCAACTTTAGCCACTCACATTTTATTTCGCTATTGTTGGAAGCTGTAAAGTGAAATGCTTTATCCAACTCTTCCATCTGAGGTAGTGTTGTATTACCTGGACAAGTTCTCAAGAAGCTTATCCATTGATGCGTATTCCAGTTTTTACTATCTATCTCACTCGCCTTCTTTGTTCCAGCCATAAATGCCTTTGCCGCATCTTCTGCAATTTTAATGGCAGGTGAAGTAACAACAGGACAATTAGCTGGTAATCCTGGGCCATATACCCACGCATCGATATTGATTTTTTCTGCTAAGGCCTTATCATCTTTGATTAACTCTTTATTTAGATAATCCAAAAACATCATTGTAGTAATACTCTGAAAAGCGTGCTCCGCAAAATACTTTTTCAAGAAGTCATCCCAACGCTTTCTTCCAACAGCTTCTTCAATGGCCGTTAAAAAGAATCTTCCTTTTTCATACGCAATATCACTCATTCCATCATCCGGATCACGACCTTTTAAATCAAGGAAAAGATGAGAGTCTTTATTAGTAGGACCCATTTCTTTAATCGTATGTTCTAATTCCCCTTTACTTAAAACCGTCAACATATCTGCATACTCTTTCCCGTAAATCTTCTCCATGATACGCGTTTCGAAGTAAACTGTAAATCCTTCATTTAACCAGAAGTCATCCCATGTTGCATTGGTAACTAAATTACCACTCCAGCTATGCGCCAACTCATGCGCAACTAATGCAACAAGCGAACGATCACCAGCAATAATAGTAGGCGTTGCAAAAGTCAATCGCGGATTTTCCATTCCGCCGAAAGGAAAGCTAGGAGGTAACACCAATACATCATATCTGCCCCAAGCATACGGACCATATAATTCTTCTGCTGCTGCAATCATCTTTGGCATATCTTCAAATTCATATGCCGCCTTTTCAATCGTTACCGGCTCCGCATACACACCACTGCGATGATCATATGAATGAAACTTTAAATTTCCTACAGCCAGTGCCATCAAATAAGAAGGAACTGCTTGAGGCATTTTAAACGTATAGGCACCATCGTTATGAAGTGTTGTATCGTTCTCAGCACTCATCACCGCCATTAAATTAGCAGGGCAATGAATCTTTGCAGAATAAGTAAAGCGAATCCCTGGACTGTCCTGTAAAGGAATCCATGTGCGGGCTAACACTGCCTGACTTTGCGTAAACAAAAAAGGGAAATCGCCACCAGCAGTTTGCTCAGGAGTTAACCATTGTAAGGCTGCAGCATCAGGAGATGTACTATATTTTACTTTAACCTTTTTAGTTGTTGGTTTAATTGCAATCGATAAGTCGCTTCCAATAAATGGTTGTGATTTACCTAACGAATAGGAAGTTACTTCGCCATCTGCCCATACCGAATCAATCGTTAAATCACGTGCATCTAAATGCAATTCGTTAGTTTTCCCATTTGTTTCAATGGAAAGCTCCGCGTATCCTGCTAATTGTTTTTTATCGAAATCTACATTTAAATCGAGATGAAGGTGTTTCACTACCGCCTCTTCTGGCTTGGCATAAGAATGAAAATCGTGTGCGTTCATAGGTTGCTCTGTTTTTTTTGCTTTTGTTGTACAGGACGATATCAAAAATAATCCTGACGCAATAATTGAAAGGGTTGATTTTAACATTGGATTGTTTACAGGTAAAGCGTAAAACTAAATAGAATCATCGAGTATTGACTTAAGTTCGCAGAAGATTTAATCAACATCATGACCTTTAATAAAAAAGCTTTCTTTTCCATCATCAAGCGCGTCTTGCTTTTAATGGGTGGAACACTTTTGTTCATGATTGTTTTTTCATTTACTACCGGACCATTTTATCTCTATTA
>JBDKGQ010000273.1:0-2666 GCA_039798145.1 Bacteroidota bacterium | reverse complement strand
AAAATCGATGCAGGTCATATGACCTTTGAAGAAATTGATTTCAACAGTAGAGATATTATTCAATCGAGTATTGCTGCCTTCATTCCTAAATCGAATGAAAAAGGCATTTATATCAAAACAAATATCAATAACAACGTACCGGAATGCATCAAAGGTGATCCAGTACGATTGACACAAGTAGTTAATAATATACTAGGTAATGCTGTTAAGTTCACCAATCTTGGAGGCATTGACATTTCCGTAGATTGTTTTGATCGCACCAGCAAATATGTGATGTTAGAAATCCGCATCCGAGATACTGGTATTGGAATTCCTGCACATAAAATAAAAAGCATCTTCAACACCTTTAGTCAGGCTAGCCTTGATATCACTCGTAAATACGGCGGTACCGGACTTGGTTTGAATATTACCAAGCAGCTCGTAGAGAAACAAAATGGAAGTATTTATGTGGACTCTGCTTTAGACAAAGGAACCTTATTTACAATTAAAATTCCTTATCAAATTTCTGAAATCACTTCAGCACAAAAGGCAGATACAGCAAAAGTGGTAGATGGTATTCCAGATAAAATAAAAGTGCTAGTAGCAGAAGATCATGACATCAATCGATTCATTATTGAAAAAATATTGAAGGACTGGAACTACGAATACGATTTTGCCATGAACGGAGAAGATGCGGTGGCTTATGCAAATAAAAAAGAATACGATCTCATATTAATGGATATTGAGATGCCAGATATCGATGGGTATAAGGCAACATCACTTATTAGAAATTCAGGTAGTTTAAATGCCAAAACGCCTATCATCGCTATCACAGGACATGCAATGAATGGTGAAAGAGAGAAATGTATTGCTTCTGGGATGAATGAATATATCTCAAAACCATTTAAAACTGTCGAATTACAACAACTTATTAAGAAACTCATCGTAGAAGTCACCAACGAATCAAATTTAAAGGAGGGTAATTTAATGCAAAGTACTACCGCAAATCGTTTTACAGATATGCACTTTCTAAAAGAGCTATCTGATAATAATGATCAATTTTACAAGGACTTCCTTATTATGTTCTTAACGAACACCCCTATCGCAATTAATGCTATCAAAAATGCGTTTGTTACAAACGATTGGGAGAATTTGAAGCTGGCTGCACATAAAGTAAAGCCTTCATTTAACTATGTTGGACTAAAAGAATTGAATGCATTAGCAGCAAAAATTGAAGCTCAGGCGAAAGAAAAAAATCCAGACAATATTCCTGCGATGATTACGCGCATTGAAGAAGTCATGGCTTATGCTATTAAAGAACTAGAATCAGAACTAAACACAATCATCCATTAAAATGAATACGAAGGTTTTTATCATTGAAGACGACCCTATAGTTACATCTGTAATTAAGCAATCATTAATTGTAAACGCTAACTGTGAAATTTTCACATTTGATAATGCACAAGATTCATTAAACAACTTACATCTGAATCCGGATATTGTTATTCTTGATTACAACCTACCAGATGAAGATGGTTTTTCAGTGATGGCGAAAATAAAATCCTATTCGCAAACAATACAAGTCATTATTTGCTCTGGACAAGAGAAAGCGGATGTTGTGTTAAAATGTTTGAATAACGGTGCTAACGGATATGTATTCAAAGATGAAATGATGATTGAACACATCAGAAAAAGTGTCAATACACTTGCTGAGAATTCAACATTAAGAAAAGAAGTAGAGTTATTAAAAGATCAAATCATTGATCGCAATAAATACTCGAATATAATTGGTAATAGTAAAGAAGTTTTAAAAGTTCTTCGCCTAATTCAAAAGGTAGAGAAGAATAATATGACGGTACTTGTTACTGGTCAGAGTGGAACTGGAAAAGAACTTGTTGCGAAAGCGCTTCACTACAATTCAAATCGTTCAAGAAAGCCATTTGTTATTGTAAACATGGGAGCTATTCCGACAGATCTTGTAGAGAGTGAATTATTCGGACATGAGAAGGGAGCCTTTACTGATGCAAGAGAAAAACGAATTGGGAAATTTGAAGAAGCCGATGGCGGAACAATTTTCCTGGATGAAATTGGTGAGATGGACTTAAGTCTTCAATCAAAATTACTTCGTGTATTACAGGAAAAAGAAGTCACTCGTATTGGAAGCAATAAGATTATGAAACTTGATTTCCGCTTGATCGCTGCCACAAATAAAAACATGTTGCAAGAAGTAAAAGAAGGACGATTCAGAGAAGATTTGTTTTATCGACTTCAAGGATTTTTAATTCACCTACCTCCTTTAAAAGAAAGAGGCGATGATATTATTCTATTAGGGAAAAGCTTCTTGAATGATTTCTGCAAGGAAAACAGAATGCCACAAGTGACCTTATCAAAAGATGCTTGTGCCTTTATGTTGGATTACGATTGGCCAGGAAATATTCGTGAATTGAAAGCGGTAATTGAAAGAGCTGCGCTAATGGCAGAAGATAATATTATCATAGTGGAAGATTTAACATTTGTAAGCGCTTAATTATGAAACTCAGAAATAGGCAACGGCAGAATTTACGAACGAGACAAATTGTTCGTTATATCTCCTATTTCACATTAGCCATGGGTATCTTGCGAATTATCGTGATGGCTACCAATTATTTTTTATCTACCAATGACTCTCATGGTAAAAATCCGAAGAT
>JBDKGQ010000272.1:0-3455 GCA_039798145.1 Bacteroidota bacterium | reverse complement strand
AATGTACATGACTTTTGGAAGTGTGAATTTTAGTGAGGTATTCAGTGCGGCATCTAACTTACCTCAAAACAACACTGCGGTAACAGCAATTTGTTTACTGTTGTTTGTTGGAGCAATGGGTAAGAGTGCTCAAATTCCCTTGTATACATGGTTGCCTGATGCAATGGCAGGTCCCACTCCTGTATCTGCATTGATTCACGCGGCTACCATGGTAACAGCGGGTATATACATGGTCGTTAGATCGAACGTTTTATACGCATTAAGTCCTGATGCATCTTCAATCGTTGCTTTCGTTGGAATTGCAACAGCTTTCTTTGCTGCTACCATCGGATTAAAGCAAAACGATATTAAAAAAGTATTGGCGTACTCAACGGTAAGTCAGTTAGGATATATGTTTGTTGCATTAGGAGTAGGAGCATATCAAACAGCCTTGTTCCATGTTATCACACATGCTTTCTTTAAAGCATTATTGTTCCTAGGAGCAGGTAGTGTTATTCATGCAATGAGCGGCGAGCAAGATATCCGAAGAATGGGAGCTTTGAAAAAAGCATTACCAATAACACATTTAACATTCTTGATTGGAACATTAGCCATTGCTGGTCTACCTCCTTTTGCAGGGTTCTTCTCAAAAGATGAAATATTAGCAAAGGTTTGGATGTATTCACCAATCATGTTTGTAATACTAGCTATCACATCTGTACTAACGGCGGTGTATATGTTCCGTTTGTATTGGTTAACATTCTATGGTGAGTTCAGAGGGTCAGAACATCAAAAAAGTTGCATGAGTCGCCAGCAACTATGACAATACCATTAATTGTATTGGCGGTATTATCTGCTGTTGGTGGATTTATTGGAATGCCAGAGTTGTTTCATGCACCTCACTTCTTGAATGAGTTTTTAGCACCAGTCATCTTTAAAGCATCACACGAAGAAGCAAGTCATACATTTGAAATCATGTTGATGTCAGTTTCTGTGGTGTTGTTAGCAGTCATTATGTATGCAACATATAGTTACTATGTTACTAAGAAGGTGAAGCCAGAAGAAGACAGTGAAGAGTTGGATAGCTTCGCGAAGTTATTAGCGAATAAATATTATGTTGATGAAGTGTATGCTGCATTAATCACAAAGCCACTTGATAAGTTAGCTGCTTTCGTTTATAAGTACATTGATCAAGGCTTGATTGATGGAACTGTAAATGGAACAGGTACTGCATTGAATAATGTAAGCGGACAATTAAGAAAAATTCAAACTGGTCACATCGGGGCGTATGTATTTGCAATGGTGATTGGTATTATTACAATTTTAGTTTTAACAATGATAATTTAAACAGCGGAATGATAACACTACTATTACTCTTCGTACCGCTCGTTGCTTCATTAGCTTGTTTGCTTTTAGATAAAGCAAAAGTGAAAGTGTTTGCATTGGGTACATCACTCGTTAACTTAGGAATATTAGTTTATTCCCTTACGTTGTTTAAGTCGGATATGTCGTACCAGTTTCTTGTTGATTACTGGTGGGTGAAAGATTTAGGAATTAGCTTTAAGCTTGGATTAGATGGAATCAGTATTTTATTAGTTGCATTGACTAACTTTTTGATGCCTTTAATTATTTTAAGTTCATTCCGTACGGAATATAAAAACGCAACTGCTTTTTATTCATTGATGTTGTTTATGCAATTTGCCTTGATTGGTGTATTTGCAGCATTAGATGGATTCTTGTTTTATATCTTCTGGGAGTTAGCACTTATTCCAATCTACTTTATTTGTTTATTCTGGGGCGGCGAAGATCGCGTACGAATTACGTTAAAGTTTTTCATCTATACTTTGACAGGTTCATTGTTGATGTTAGTCGGATTAATTTATATCTACTTACAAACACCAGGAACACATTCGTTCGATATTAATGTACTTTATTCAACAGCATTAACTGCAGCTGATCAGTCGTGGTTATTCTGGTGCTTCTTTTTAGCTTTCGCGATTAAAATTCCAATCTTTCCTTTGCACAGCTGGCAAGCGGATACCTATACAGACTCTCCTACACAAGGAACAATGTTGTTATCTGGTATCATGTTGAAGATGGGATTGTATGGTTTGATTCGTTGGATGATTCCATTCTTGCCAGAGGGATTAGCACAATGGGGAAATACAGCAATGATATTATCGATCATCGGTGTTGTTTACGCATCAGTGATGGCCTTAGTGCAAAAAGATTTCAAACGTTTAATTGCCTATTCTTCTGTTGCTCACGTTGGATTAATAGCTGCCGGTATATTTTCTTTAACGATTCAGGGAATGCAAGGTGCAATGGCACAAATGCTTTCGCATGGTGTGAATGTAGTTGGTATCTTCTTCATTGCTGATATCATCTTCCGAAGAATGAAAACAAGAAATTTAGATGAGCTAGGTGGATTAGCAAATAATACACGAGTGTTTACAATTCTATATTTAATCATTTTATTAGGATCTGTGGCGTTACCACTTACTAATGGATTCGTGGGTGAATTTTTATTATTAAATGGCGTTTATCAGTATGACGCATGGATGGCGGCTATCGCTGGATTAACAGTGATTTTAGGAGCTGTTTACATGTTGCGTTCATATCAGAAAATAATGTTGGGTGAGCCTCATGCACGTAGTATAGAATTTACTGGATTGCATCAAACAGAGAAAATAGTATTAGTAGTTGTTGCATTGGCGATCATCGCTGGTGGTATATATCCAAAACCAATTCTTCAGGTTGCAGGACCAGCATTAGAAGATTTATTGGCACAAGTAAAAGACATTAATTGATTATGAATACACTTATCATAATATCCCTATTAGGTGTGGTGGCTATGATGGCCGATGCACTTCGTTTTAAGAAAATATTATTACCAATTATCGTAGCGGGTTTAGTTGCAGGACTTGGATTTGCCATTTCATCATGGAATACTAACTTGTCGTATTACCACGATATGGTTTTGTTTAATAATTATTCCTTAGCATTTTCTTCGTTGATGATTGTAGTCACGTTGCTTTGGATGATTATTTCAAAGCATTATTTTTCATCGTCATCTAATATGGCGGAGCACGCTGCATTAATCTTGTTTGTTTTAACAGGTGCAATCATCATGACGGCCTTTGCTGATCTTTCGATGTTTTTTGTGGGATTAGAAATATTATCAATCAGTCTTTATGTATTAGCTGCGAGTAATAAATCAGAGTTGCGTTCTAACGAAGCAGGCATGAAATACTTCTTGATGGGAGCATTTGCAACAGGATTTTTATTATTCGGAATAGCATTAATTTATGGAGCAACTGCAACATTTAACCTCGCAAAAATCGCATCATACATTTCAGTTTCGCAAGCTGCAGGTAATACACCAATGTTTGTTTATGCGGGCGTTTTACTAATAATGGTTGGCTTGTTATTTAAGGTTTCAGCTGCGCCATTTCATTTTTGGGCTCCGGATGTTT
>JBDKGQ010000271.1:0-3786 GCA_039798145.1 Bacteroidota bacterium | reverse complement strand
CAAATAGCCTAAGGATTAATTTTGTAAGAAAGATTTTTACTCGTAAATCAACTTACTGAACAAATATCTATTGGTTAAATAATTTTAAAGTAAACCACTTTTAAATTTTTTTTGCTGAATACGGTTTGTATCACAAACAAATTACAAACTAGTTTTATTATCTAATTTACTGGTAGCAAACGAATGAAGATGATAACCAACCCTAATTGGATCTTTTTAAGTATGAAGGTTTCGTATAATTCGTGAAGACAAAGACACTAATGGCTAGTCCCGAACACAACGCACAGAAAACCCGATGGTCTTATAGTCGAAGTCTCTGCCAACGTTGCTATTGGGGTAATACAAATAGCGGTATTGCGATTGGGCTGAATTGTACTGCGTAGCACTCCACCAGTAACCATAGTTGCCAATTCCGTCATATGGACCATAGTTGGCACGGTAACCTCCGGGGAGGCCTGTGAAACCGCTGCTGTTTGTCGCACCTGTATTTGGACTCGTCCAATGAGTGGTACCGATTTCTTTCATAGCTCCTCCAACTATTGAACTTTGATTACATCCATTACAAGTTGTATCAGCGTTGGGGTCAATGGCTTTAACTAAAACATTCCACTCCCAATCCTCGGGTTCGTGCCAGCCTGTAGGACAAAGTCCTTGTGTGTCGGCTACGGCATACCAGTTATAAAGTTTACCATATATTGCAGTATTCGCTGGGTCATTGTTATAATCAGCGCAGGCTCCGCTTGTAGTTGTTTGACATTGGGTACCATTTAAACCTGTTGGAATTAGCGCTCCGTTTTTGTAGCGTGAAGTCTTTAAATTCTCTTTCATCCAACATTGATTACCAATACTAATCACATTGTAAACATTGCCATCGATGTCTGTAACTGTTGAAGGCCCGCCAGCACAACCGCCAGTACTATTACCACCACCATTATTATTGTTGTTAGATGTACCAGGTGCGTTATCATCTGAGCAAGAATTAATCATTACCATTGACGAAATAAGTAATGTCAAAATGCGGATTGATTTCCGAATTGAATCAGAAGTAAAATTCATACTTAAAACTGTTTGTTTAAATCTTCCATAATTAAATGCATAAAAGCATTTTAACTTAGCACCGAATTTCTATTTATTTTGATTCCGCTTATTCAATGTAAATGATATAGGCAAGTTGAATGAAACTTTTACCCTTTCTCCAGTCTCTAATTCTCCTGGTGTCCACCTTGGCATGGACGCCACTAAACGCAATACCTCTTCGTCGCAGCCACCTCCAATCCCGCGTAAAATCCTTGGATCGGTAACATTACCTTCTTTGTCAATTACAAAGTTGACGAATACCTTACCAGTAATATTGCTATCTACTGCCAATACAGGATACTTAATATTACTTATTATAAACTCATACATCGCAACCTCACCTCCTGGAAACTGAGGCATTACTGGGATGAAGGTATAAACTTTATCTCCTTGCAAATTTGTATTCGACTTCCCATTAGTTTGGCTTTTAGATTCTCCAAAAGCAAAAACTAATAATATGAGTAACAGTGTTCCATAATTTCTTATCATAATTTGAATTAATAAAGTACAACATTGTATACTAAATTAAAAAATAATTCGATATTTATCCCATGTGCTACAACATTGCCTTCATCGAAAAGAAATTAGAAACGCTGGCCAAGCGGTTTAATGCGGGGACTATACACGGACCTATATTTCATCCGCCCCTGTTTCACGCATCCGCATTTACGCATCCATTTTGGCCTGTATTGTTGCATCCGCAAGAATGGCAGATTGATTTTTATCGCTGGGGACTGATTCCTTCGTTTACCAAAGATTGGGATGCTGCGTTGAAGATTTCTACCATGACCGGAAATTGTATCGGTGAAGAAGCATTTGAAAAACCTTCGTTCCGCAAACCGATTCGAACAAATCGATGTGTTATTCCTGTCTCGGGATTTTATGAGTGGAGAACAGAAAATGGTGTTAAATATCCTTATTATATATTCCCGAAAAATGATGAGTTTTTCTTTTTAGGTGGGATTTTCGATGAATGGACCAATCCTGAAAATAACGATTTACTAAAAACATTTTCGATTATTACTTGTGAAGCTAATCCGCTTTTAGCAAAGATTCATAACACCAAAAAACGAATGCCGCTTATCTTATCAGAAAATAATTTAACGCATTGGCTTCAATCCGATTTACAACGTGAAGATGTTTTATCAATGATTACTCCTTATGATAATGATTTGATGCAAGCACATACGATTTCAAGAAAAATAACCGATCGGAAAAATTATGTAAATGATGAGTCTTTAATTCAAGAATTCACTTACCCCGAATTGCAATTGCTCGACGCATTTGATTAAGCAAGGGTATAGTATTCTGGATTTTCTGTTTGATAGACTCGTATTACTCCTACGCTGACTAAGTCCACTAAAATTTTCATGGCGCGCCAGCGACTAATATTTACTAGTTTACAAAATTCTTTTAAGGTGATGCGCGGATGATTACTCAGGTAATTCAACAAGGCTTTTTCTTTATCAGAGTAGGTAATAATGGTTTGTCGTGCGTTTTAAAACTTCTACCACCACTTTACTCGCCAATAAACATTGGTCCGCCTGACGAACATATACCCACTTCTTTCCTTTCTCATCAATGGCATAGTATGGTTTATCCTTTCCATCGGGAATAAAAACTTCCAAAACCGTTTTACCTTTTACATTCCACTCGTGAATTTGTAATTCAATTTCAGGATAACAGTAATGCCTAGCCGCTTCTTCCAACATGTATTTTTCTTCTTCTGCTTTTACTCCGTTGATGCTTCCATTATCATTCACACCCACGAGTAAGGTACCACCGTGATGGTTCGCAAAAGCTACCATTGATTTAGCAATACGATGCACCGAGGAAATCTCTTTTTTGAAATCCAACATGGGCCCTTCGCCTTGCGCAATCAATTGTTCTATGCGTTTCACAAGTCCGAAGGTACTAAAGAAAATTATTGAGCAATAATGGTATCGTAAGCAGGACTATACGTTGCAAAAACTCCTAGTCCGCCAGTAATATTCGATTTGATATTTGAAGGTACCGCAAACGGACTTCCATTATTCGATATTTGTGTTTCAGCATCACGCCAGAATTCAAACGTGCCTCTATCAACTGCGCAGAATTTCACAATAATGGTATCTCCTTTTTTAAACAACCCTGCCTCTTCTTTGATATCATCCGGCTTTGTCGAATTCGGTATTTGTCCTCGGAAAGCATTAAAAACAAACGATTGTCCATTGATAAATTTATCTTCGAAAGCTGAGCCAATTGGAGCTAAAAACAAATCATCTTTTGTAATTCGTTTGGCCATCCAACGATAATAGTTACCAATTGTATCAGGATCGGTTAAATGCGCCCAAGCTAATCCGAGTGAATCTAAATTCTCTTGCACTTTAAACCACGTACTATCAAGTGCAATATGTGGTTGTAATTTCGCAGTTGATGATAATTGCTGATTATCCTTCGTGATAATCGTTAACTGATAAGTTTTTCCCTCTTCTCCAAACATCGTAGGCAACTTCGTAACAGAATCCAACGCAGCATAAAAACCTTTCAGACTAATTCCATTCACAACTGTGTCTAATTCGATTAACTGAACAGTATTAACTCCATCGTTGATAGTAACGAACGCACCACTCTCAGCAAATGAATTTAATGCACCTGGATTAATCGGATCAAAATAAGAAGACGAACGACTTAAAATAACATAAGGTGGCAAACCTGTCTCTACATATC
>JBDKGQ010000270.1:0-3065 GCA_039798145.1 Bacteroidota bacterium | reverse complement strand
CCATAAAAACTGAATCGTAAATAATAACAATCCAACCGAATTAATGTTTCCTGTAGCAGCTACCCAACCTAACAATGGAGGGATAGCACCCGGAATAGCACCCACAAAAACTGCAAATGGCGTTTTTCGTTTTAGCGGTGTATAGGCAACTGTATAAAGTAGAATTGCAAGTAAGCCTAGGATCGCACTTAGCAAATTCATGAAATACCCCAGAATAAAAACCCCCGCTATACCTGTTACTATGCAAACAATTATAGCTTCGGTAACCGACATTCTTGCCGCAGGAAGAGGCCTTGTTAATGTTCTATCCATTAACTTATCTAAATCCCTTTCCATGATTTGATTAAATCCGTTGGCAGAACCCGTCACTAAAAAACCTCGCCGAAAAAACGACCAATGTGGCAAGCCTCATTTTGGTAAGCTGTGAATAATCGCTGAGTTTATGATTTAGTCCCAAGGTTTCAGATGCAGGCAATGTATTTTCCATGCGAGCGCAAATGTAACCTAAACCATTCTATTTACAAGATGAAATGAATCTAAATTATTGTAGATTTTTACTGCACTAATAAATTGCATCCACGCAGGTCGGCATTATCAAAACGACCTACTATTTCAAACTGATTATCAGGATGAATTTTACCTAGATCCTGCGTTGAAATAAAAGCGCATGAATAATAATTTGCCAAATCAATAATGTTAACGCCACCTGTAATCCCAACATTTACTATTTGCTTGGGATCATTGATTTCTCGAATGATAATTTTCATCCAAGGCGGACAATTAAAAAGGCCATCGCCATTTGAATATGCCTGTGATAAAAGCTCCGTCATTCCGTATTCTGAATGTATTTTTTCTACACCAAATCCTTTAGATAAAATACGGTGTAATTCCTCGCGCACAATTTCTTTCCTCCTTCCCTTCATCCCTCCTGTTTCCATTACTATCAATTCTGGAAAATCGACAGAAAAGTTCTCAGCTATATCTAGTAAAGCGAAGGTTACTCCAATCAAAATCGTTTTCTGATTATTTGATTTTAACTGTTGTAGTAATTGTTGCAATTCTGCATATTGATTCAAATAAAACCCCGATTGTGGATGATTACTTTTTTCAATCAATCGATTTACCATGTAAACTAAACTCGAGCCTTTTCTTTCGAGATACGCTGGAAGGAGACCAATCACACAATACTCTTCAATGGTACCATACGCATTTTGAAAAGCTTTTAGAAAACTATGTTCATACAAATCCACTTTAGCAACTTGATGTTGCGACGTAATCATACCCGTGGTACCACTGCTTGTAAAAATAATTTCAGGCGTATAATTGCTGGCAATAATTTCCTGCGATTTAAATAATGATACTGGAAGAAAAGGGATTTGAGTATAATGGCTAATCGTATTAACATCTACCCCCAACAACTGAAGATAGTTTTTATAAACTTCCACGTGCTCTGATTGAAATCGGAAAGTAGCCAATGCGCACGAATTAAACTCCTCTTCGGATGCAATAGCAAAACAATTTTCTGGCTGGTAGTTCATTTATCCTGCGAAGTTACAATAAGTATTGTTTGAATTAAATTTACACGAATTTGAACCAAACACAAATTGCGTTGTTTAACTTTGCAAACTACTTCGACATTATGACACCTATTAATATTTACGCTGAACTTACGCCGAATCCCAATAGCATGAAATTCGTGGCCAACATTAACCTGCTAGAAGGAGGTGTTGTTGAGTACGAATCAAAAGAAGCAGCAGTTAATTGTCCGATGGCGGTTTCATTATTTGCATTTAGCGGAATCAACAAAGTTTTTATTACCAGCAACTTTATCACCTTAAATAAGGAATCAGATGTTGATTGGTTTGATGTAACGAATATTATCAGAGAATTTATTCGAGGCTATTTAATGTCGGGTGAGCCATTATTTATCGGATCTCCGTTCGATGAAAATCATGTTCCTGCATCAGCAAAGAAAACAGAAGCAAAACCAATTGAAGTTGCTGCTGAAACTAAAGAACGACCTACTATTCCTACATCTCCAGAATTAGAAAAAAAGATTACTGAATTATTGGAAGAGTATGTTAAACCTGCTGTAGAAAGTGATGGCGGCGCTATTCATTTTAAATCGTTTGATAACGGTACTGTAAGCGTTGTATTAAAAGGTGCTTGCAGTGGATGTCCTTCTTCAACAGTGACATTAAAATCAGGTATTGAGAATTTATTAAAGCAAATGCTTCCTGAAGTTCACGAGGTAATTGCGGTAGCAGAATAAATTATTTACTGCACAACATATCAAAATGACAACCATCTAAATTGTCATTCGACTGAATAAAGCACTTTTTGTCGGAACGATAAAAGGTTTGATATCCGTAGCCTTTAAGAATATTGATTAACTCCCTTGCGCTGTTGCCATTATTTTTTAAAAAGGCATCGTCCGTTTCCATTAAAATTTTAGCATTGCTATTTGTCAAAATTTTAGAGGCTCCTTTTAATACGAATCCTTCAAATCCTTCAACATCCATTTTAATCATATCAACGTGATGTATACTTCTATTTTCTAGAACATCATCTAAACGTTCAATCTTCACTTCTTTAAAAGGTCGATCTAATTCTTCCAAAACAATTCTGTTCATCCCAGAATTATTATCCATCAACTCATAAATTTTCAAGGTGGAGGAACTCTCTCCTAGCCCAATATTTAAACAAGTGATATTGCTAAAATTATTTCTTCCAAAATTATCTTGTGCCCTTTGAAAAGTTATTGGGTGTGGTTCAAAAGCAATAATTGTTGCTTTCGGATTTTTACTGGAAAAGCGTAAGGCTGTCCAACCAATATTAGCTCCAATATCAAGAATGACATTTGCAGTTTTAGCTTCATCAAAAAATTGTTCTAATGAATGATCAAAATAATTGAAGAAGATATAATGATCAACGGTATCGCATAAGTCTAATTTAAAATTAATTCCATTGCGACTTACTTCACGGAAACTTCCCTTTTGATAGAGATACGGCGGTGGTATTAATTTACCTGCCAAAATTGATAGTGATGTTGTATTCAAATAAGC
>JBDKGQ010000269.1:0-4957 GCA_039798145.1 Bacteroidota bacterium | reverse complement strand
CAGCTTTCGCATAAGGAAAAATCAATATATACAATTATTCAAAACCGTCCGAATATCCAATCGGGTGAAATTGCAATAAGGTTGGCCATACCTGCGCCAACAGTAAAACGTATTTTGTCAGATTTGCTAAACAAAGGATTGATTGAAAAACAAGGAAATGGACGCAATGTTAGCTACTCGATAAAATGATTAATTTAATATAAATATACATAAATAAATCTACCAGCTACTAACAGCGCATAAGCACAACCTTTCGGATATGCACCTACTCGCAAACTGTTATCAACGAAGAGGGTACCTTTGTAGACACTACCCATTTTCCATTAGTACTTAAAAAACATCTATTCAATGGACCAGGAATTTATCTGATCACAGGAAGAGTAGATATTGAATTTGGCTTTTGCAGTATAACGGTTTCGTGTATGGAAAAACTCGCTACGGTGGGGAGAGATGATCTTTCAAAATCATGAGAATTATTTAATACATTTGAGCTACAAAAAAATAAACACTGTGGCTAATTTCCCTTCTGATTTAGAAATCGCGCAAAGCGCAAATATCCAACACATCAAAAACATAGCAGCTAAAATAGGTATTGATGCTGATGAGCTGGAGTTTTATGGAAAGTATAAAGCAAAACTTCCATTACATTTGATTGATGAGGAGAAAGTAAAGAAGAGCAAACTGATTTTAGTTTCTGCAATTAATCCAACGCCAGCTGGTGAAGGAAAGACCACTGTTTCTATCGGACTTAACGAAGGTCTTAATAAGATTGGTAAGAAGTCCATTGTAGTATTGCGTGAGCCATCACTCGGCCCTGTATTCGGAATTAAAGGTGGAGCAGCAGGTGGAGGATATTCGCAGGTGATTCCGATGGAAGATATCAACCTGCATTTCACAGGTGATTTTTCGGCGATTGAAAAAGCAAATAATTTATTAGCAGCCATCATTGATAATAATATTCAAAGTAAAACACGCTCGTTAAATATTGATCCGCGTACCGTAGTTTGGAAACGTGTGATGGATATGAATGATCGTGCGTTGCGTCATATCGTAATTGGTATTGGTGGAACAGCAAACGGAATTCCGCGTGAAGACGGATTTAATATTACTGCTGCTTCGGAAATTATGGCCATCCTTTGTATGTCGAAGGATGTTGAAGATTTGAAAAGCAGACTAGGTTCTATTTTCGTGGGATATACGTTTGATAAAAAACCTGTTTTTGCTCGCGAATTAAATGCACAAGGAGCAATGGCGATTTTGTTAAAGGATGCCATCAAACCAAATTTAGTTCAAACGTTAGAAGGCAATCCTGCTATTTTACACGGAGGACCATTTGCAAATATTGCACAAGGAACAAATACGATTCTTGCAACAAAGATGGGACTAACGCTAGGCGACTACGTAGTAACGGAAGCGGGTTTTGGTGCTGATTTAGGAGCAGAGAAATTCATGGACATAAAATGTGGCTATGGAAATCTGAAACCAGAAACAATTGTGTTGGTGGCTACGATTCGTGCGCTTCGTCATCATGGAGGAGCGAAAAAAGAAGAGTATAATACTGCAAGCTTAGAGCGCGTTCAAAAAGGATTTGAAAATTTAGAAAAGCATATTGGGAACTGTAAGAAGTTCGGAATTACTCCAGTAGTTGCAATCAACAATTTTGTAAGTGATACACAAGAAGAAATTGATTTTGTAATTGAAGCTTGTGCGAAGCACGGAGTTAAAGCGGTTGTTTCACAAGGATTCGTAAAGGGCGGAGAGGGAACGAAAGCATTAGCAGAAGTAGTAGTGAGTGAAATCGAATCAGGTAAAAACAATTTCAAGCCTTTATACGATTGGAGTTTATCAGTGGAAGATAAAATCAAAACGATTGCGACAGAAATTTATGGTGCTAACGGTGTTGAATATACGTCAACGGCGAAGTCGCAATTAAAATCGATTAAGGAATTAGGTTTCGATAAATTACCTGTTTGTATGGCCAAAACACAGAAGTCGTTTTCAGATGACGAAAAGAAAATTGGTCGTCCGACAAACTTTACGATTACTGTTCGTGAATTTGAATATGCGGCGGGTGCAGGATTTATCATTCCAATCTTAGGAGAGATTATGCGTATGCCAGGCTTGCCAGCAACTCCTGCTTCGGAGCATATGGATATTGATAAGAACGGAGTGATTACAGGATTGTCGTAATTACTTTGTTATAATCACTTTTTGAATGCTTGCTTTTTGCTTTGATAAAATTTTGATAAAGTAAATTCCACTTTTATCAATCGAATAATTTATAGTAGAAGCATTAGGAAAAATACTCTCCATGATTTGTCCTTTATCATTCATGATGATTAATTGATCAATCACATTATTTGAACTAATAGTTAACGCTCCGTTTCCTGGATTTGGATAAACAAAAAATAATTCTTCTGAATTAATATTTGACAATCCACTAGTTGTTTGTCCGCCTCTAACACACACCGCATACGCTTTATTGATCTTATCAAGGTATGTTGTAATACTCCTGGAAAATAGGTTGATGGCGTTGCTGGTTGTCCGATAGACGCGCTTGTGATAGATTGTATTTCTTTAATGTTGGGTAATCGCCAATCGCCATAGGCTGCAGTAGTTGAAGTATCTGCAAACAACAAAGCATTTTCCCATGTGATAGAATCAGCGGTTGGTATTTGTTGCCACATCAATCCCGTTAATAAATCAGTTGTGGTTCCGTCATTATTATTTACAAAGCGAGGATTGATTGTTGGTGGAGGATTTACATCGCGCACTGCTCTTACATGAAATCGTTTGTTCCCTCCTGCACTTAGTGTTTCAGTTTTCGGATGATTACCGACACCACCACCGGCGTTCGTTACCCAAACTTTATTAGGATCGTTATATTGTAATTCATAACTCCACCAATATTCCGCAAGTGTATGTCCGAAGTAGTTAGTATCGATTGCGGGATTAGGTTTATCATGATTAAAGATGCTAAATAATTCATGACAGCTCGGTAATCGCCAATCGGTGAAGCCACCAAGCGTCAATGTATCACAATAAGTTTGTGCATTAGCAAATGTCATTTCACCACCATCACCACGCTGCCACACTAAAGTTGTTACCGAATCATAAACAGTCGTGTTGTTGTTTTGTAAGATGTATGAAGGAGGATTGATAGTATAATCCGCATCTTCTCCATTGGTTGTGGTGTAACTATTGGTCTGACCCGTATCAGGAAGTTTAAGCATTGTTTTTAAGACAGCTTGCGCAGGAGCAAGTGATGAAATCAAGCATCCAACAACTAATGCGACTAACGATTTTCTTTTCATATACTAAACATTCTTTCGAAGGTCCAAATTAATGCAATTAGTCCAATTACAAACGAGACCGATTTTTTAATTGTATTTAGGTAAGACCAGTTTTTTAATAGAAACAACAAACCGAAGACAAAAACAATAATAAACGCTTGTGCTATTTCAACTCCGATATTAAATCCAGCAAGAGATACAATAAATTCATTTTTCGCTAAACCATATTCCTTTAATGCTGCCGCAAAACCAAGTCCGTGAATTAATCCAAAACAAAAAACAAGAAGCGGTTTTAATCGACCATTATCTTTGTTTAGAATATTCTGAATTGCTAAGAAAAAAATAGATAAAGCAATAAGCGTTTCAATAACTGCTGAATTAATGGTGCAATAACCAAAGATTCCTAACGCGAGTGAAATGGAATGTGCAAGTGTAAATAAGGTGGCTAAAATTATTGCCGACTTAAACTGATTTACCGATAAGCAAAGCGCTATGATAAATAGAACATGATCAAGGCCTAATGGCAATACATGTTTACATCCAACGATTAAATAATCAACAAACACAATTATTCAACAATAAACTTTTTCGAATAACTCGCAGTCTTGGTTTTAATTAACAAGAAATAAAATCCTTTATCAAAACTTTTTGTGTTTATTTCATTAATAAAGCCATTGTGCGAAGAAACTAATTGTCCTGAGGAAGACAATACAGAAACATTCACCACTTCATTTTGAGCAATAGTAGAAGCATACTTTATATTCAAAATATCTAAGGCAGGATTAGGATAAATATCTAATGATGGTGTTGCGTTATTATTGTTTAATCCTGTTAAAGGAGCGCAAGGCACAAATCCGTTGTAGTTTGAAGTAGTTGTTCCTGTTGGATTAATAAAGTTATAGGTATATTGACCACTGCTCGTCCAAGAATAAGCCACCTGATAATTTTGATTGTTTAATGTATACGTTAATACATACCCGTTAGGTGTGTTTGGTGTAAGATTAGTAATTACAGCGCCACTAAGTGGTGTTAAAGACGGACGAACAGGAAACGCTCGTGCCTGAGGAATGATTTGATGTGTTGTATCCTCTGTAACCACTCCTGCCATATTCGCAATCATATAAGGCGCAGCAGCAGATCCATGATAGTGATAAACATTTGTTGGTCCGTAGTGACCGTGGTTAGCATCTAATGCCTGCATAGGAGTACCATCGGGCTCAACAGCACCATACACAGCAAATCCATCAAACGCATAAGCAATAGGAAGGGTTGATGCTGTATAGCCATATAAGTGTAGCGGTGCAGTGTGATAATGGTAATCGTCTGCTCTTCCACAATGTCCTCCCCAATTATCCAATTGACCATCTAAGAAAGCATCAACACCTGTGTTAGTATATGGATTAAAGATTGGAATTCCGTTTACAGCAATTGCAATAGCTCCACGAGAAAAATGCGCAGGACTTACAGGAATAGGGTTAGCAGCCATTACAGGATTTAAAGGAACTGTCCAGAAATTATTTCCAGTATAACATTGAGGTAACGGAACTTGTTGTTGCCATGCTGTGATACCAATCATCATGTTATGTGTTGTTGGAATTCCGTGAGAACGAACATAAAAATTCGTGGTGTCCCAATTCGTAACAACATTTGGTTTAAATGGGGTA
>JBDKGQ010000268.1:0-2712 GCA_039798145.1 Bacteroidota bacterium | reverse complement strand
GATATAAAGGTCCATTACACAGACAAAACAGAATATTCATTGGTAAAATATGCTTATTTAATCAATATTTTAGATAGTTTGCATAATCATTTCAGTTTGGATATAAACTCAAACCGAGATTTAGATTTTGTCAGTTTTAACCTAGGTATTGATTCAACCATCAATGTATCTGGAGCTATGGAAGGTGATTTAGACCCGATGAATAATATGTACTGGACCTGGCAAAGTGGATACATCAACATTAAATTTGAAGGTTCAATCGATGATGGTGTACAAAGAGAATATCACTTGGGTGGATATGCTTATCCAAACAATGCTTTACAAAAAGTTAATTTCAAATTAAACAAATCAGGAGACACAGTTATCCATATTCATTTGGATGATTTTATTCATTCGATTCCAGATTCGATTCCTTTTAAGTTTATGACTCCTGATCCAAAGGCAGTTTATCTATCTTACTTATTTGCTAAATCTCTATCAAGTGAAAAGTAGGTTGACTTTTTTAACAATGTTAATTAGCATCACATTATTGCTGATAAGTTACAAGCAGTCTGTGATTAATACGGAAGTATGGCCTGATAAAATTTATCATTTGAAGGACACTTCTAAAATTGAAGATTTGACATTCTTAGGGAAAGTACTTTTTTACGACCCCATTTTATCATTGGATAGTAGCACTAGTTGTTCTTCTTGTCATTCTCCTTACAATGCCTTTGCACATACTGATCATGCATTGAGTCATGGAATAGATAATAAAATCGGATTTCGAAATGCGCCCACACTTGTCAACTTAGCTTATCAACCAATCTTTATGTGGGACGGCGCTATCAATCATCTCGATATGCAGTCGCTTGCTCCTATCACCAATCCTGATGAAATGAATGAATCAATTGAACATGTTGTTTCGAAATTAAATCATCAATCATTCTATCGACTATTATTCAATAAGGCATTTAATGATTCGATTATAACTGGAACTAGAGCATTAAAAGCCATTGCCGCATTTATGTCATCGATTGAAAGTAATTCTTCTAAATATGATTTGGTATTGAATGGACGAGATGTGTTTACTGATCAAGAAAAAAACGGATTTCAACTATTCTCAAAACATTGCAGTAGTTGTCATACTCCTCCATTGTTCACGAATTATAGCTATCAGAACAACGGATTGATGCTTGATACTGTTTTAAAAGATGGTGGACGAATTCGTCAAACAAAACAAATAATTGATTCATTAAAGTTTAAAGTACCTACCCTACGAAATATCGAGTTTACTTTTCCGTATATGCATGATGGTCGTTTTAAATCACTGACGGAGGTTTTGAATTTTTATGCTGGACATTCTAATAAAAACTCCATGTTAGCACTTGAATTAAAATCAGCTGTTAACTTATCTTCGAATGATAAGGTAGATCTAATTGCATTTCTTTTAACTTTGAGTGATAAAAAGTTTCTATTTGATAAGCGATATGCCTATCCTAAATCAGAAATTGATTCATTGAGAAAATTAACCCAATGACAGCCGCAAGTAAAAATTCATAATGATTACTAAGTAGATTCATAAAACCTAATCCAAACATGAAAAAATCAATTTTAATTGTAACGCTTTCTTTTATTACTTCGATTTCGTTCGCACAAGGACCAGAAATTACTTCTTGGTTGCTAAACACAAACGGAGCACTAGGTCGACATTACGTGAATGGAAATTCAACTCCAATTCAAGATGCTGATTCCGTAAATGTCAAAACAGTTTTATATTCGACCAATTGGGTTTATGTAAGAGCCAACGGAGTTCCTTCTTATATAACAGGTCCTTTTTTAGATGGAAATCCATCCATCACAACAAATCAAAATGCAATTTTCAAAATATCAAGAAATCCTGTTCAGAATACCGGAACTCCAACAGCAACCACAGGTGGCAACATTGGAATTTTTATTAATGGAGTAGCCTTATTTGACTATCGTGATGGTGTCGCTTGGAATGCTACTTCCAATTCGCTTTGCGGTGGACCAGGTAATCCTCCTTGCCCAGGTGGACCAGGTGCTGCGATGGATTGGAACAGAGATGCTATTCGTGCGGAAAGAGCAGGGTTTGATTGTGCAAAAGGACATCCTGCAATGGGTAATTATCATCATCATCAAAATCCAAGTGCATTTAATTTAGACCTAAATGTTATTTCTACCATTTGTAATTTATATGCTGCTGATGGATTATATGTAATTGATAGCACTACTCATTCTCCATTGATTGGATATGCTTATGATGGATTTCCAATTTATGGTGCATATGGTTATCAAAATACGAATGGCACAGGTGGAATTGTAAGAATGAAATCTGGTTATCATTTACGTAACATCACCACACGAACAACGAGTCCGACAGGTGCAACGGTAACTGCGGGTCCTGTTGTAAGCACAACATACCCCGTAGGTTATTTTAGAGAAGATTACGAGTACATTGCAGCTCCAGGACAACAAGATGTATTAGATGTTCACAACGGAAGATTTTGTGTAACACCTGAATATCCGAATGGAATCTATTGTTATTTCGCAACTGTTGATTCAGTTTGGAATTCTGCATATCCGTATGTTGTTGGACCTACTTTTTACGGGACAAAAACAGCTGTAAAAGTGACTTCAATTACAGAACCTGTTACTGTTTATACTCCTTCTACATCAGGAATAAATGAATCACCAAACAATAATCTTTAC
>JBDKGQ010000267.1:0-2720 GCA_039798145.1 Bacteroidota bacterium | reverse complement strand
GATTAAATTTATGTAACCCAATTTTTAATCGATTTTTTGAAATTATTTGCAAATAGCTGAAAATCAATATAAAAAATTAAACAAAGAGATGGGTTACAATAAATTAATTGCTGACATTTGCTTTTATAAAGGGTTACCTTTTTAAATAAAACGAATTAAAGACAAACCAGCATGAATCAGGTTCAACCTGTTGCCGAAATTCAAGTATTGGAACTACTCCAGGCGGGCGATGATAAAACCCTCAAAATCGTTTATCGTCAGAATTACCAGACAGTAGTAAGTTTCATCTTAAACAACGGCGGCTCCCTGCAAGAAGCAAAAGATACTTATCAGGAAACAATTATTGTTTTTTGTGAGAAACTTAAGCAGGATGGATTTGAGTTAAACTGTAGCATTAAAACGTTCTTATATTCTATCGGTCGCCGCCTTTGGCTGAAACAGCTAAAACGTAAATCCCGTTTTACAACTGAAGAGCTGAATGATAGTGAAGATTATCTTCCCATCGAAGAAGATAAAACAGATGAGCGCGAAGAGCAATTCTACGCAATGAATCAAGCGCTCGAGCAACTAGGCGAACCTTGTAGATCAATTCTAAAAGACTTTTACATCAATGGTAATAGTATGGAAGAGATCACACAAAAATTTGGATATACGAATGCTGATAATGCAAAGAATCAGAAGTATAAATGTTTGAAACGACTCAAGAAGAGTTTTTTCGAAGTCTTTAATAACGGAATAGTAACCAATGAAGAACTCCAGAGAGATTGATGAGATTATAGAAAGATACTGTTTCGGGGAATTAACCCCCGAGGAGCTTCGCATTTTTGAGCAATGGTTAGAGAATGACCCTCAATTGACTGCATCAGTAAATGATTTTTTATCCTTAAAAGACGCTTTTGAAAATTATCGTGAACGATTAGCACTAAAAAAGAAAATAGAGCAAATTCACGAAGAAGTAGAATACGATTTGTTTACAACGGTAGCTCCTTTAAAAGTGGTTAAGTCGGGTAAGTCAACGCGAATGGTATTTGGAAAAGAAAGAAGTTATTTTTCAATAGCGGCAGCAGTCAGTGTTTTCTTATTGAGCGCAGTTTCTTTATCACTTTGGATATTCGGAAGCGGCTCTTCAAAAAATCAAAATGCCTACCGTGAATTACGTCGTGAGGTAGAAAAGATTAAAAAGAATCAGAAGGAAATTATCAAAGGAATTAATGCCGATGATGTTAAAGGGGAACTTAAGCAATTCACAGGAACAGGTTTCGCAATTACAAAAGATGGATATGTTTTAACAAGCTATCACGTTATTCAAGATGCAAAGCAAATTTATTTGAGTAATGAAGCTGTTGGTCAATTACAAGCTGAAGTAGTTTATTCAGATAAAGCTCTTGACTTAGCAATGCTAAAAGTGAAAGAAGATAGTTTCCCTGGATTTAAAGAAATTCCATTTTCAATTAAAAAATCCATTTCTGATCCAGGAGAAAAAGTTTTTACACTTGGTTTTCCTCGTGAAGATTTAGTATTCGGAGATGGTTCTATTAGCTCTTATACCGGATACGAAGGTGATACAACAGCTTATCAAATTAGTATTCCTGTTAACCCAGGTAATTCTGGCGGACCATTATTCGATAACCAAGGTAATTTAATTGGAATTATCAGTGGTAAAAATGAATCGGCAGAAGGTGCTTCTTTCGCTGTAAAGTCTAAGTGGATTAATGACTACATTAATTCACGAAATGATCAAAATAATATCCTTTTGCCAACGAATAAGTTTTTAATTGGAGTTGATCGCGCATCTCAAATCAAACGTATTAAAGATGTGGTGTTTATGGTTAGGGTTTTTAACTAAGATCTTGAAAATAAAAAATTAAGCGGGCCCTTTAAAGTCCGCTTTTTTATTGCCTTAACTTTAACATTTTATATCAAACCCTTTACTTAACTTTGCGAGCAAATAATTTATTTATGAAATTTATTTATCGGTCTGTTCAGATAATGCTGGTTATAATACTGGCTAATCCGATAAGCGGCTTTTCTCAAAAACAATGGACCTTGCAAGAATGTGTTGACTATGCAGTGCAACATAACTTAACAGTTAAGCAACAATTTATCGCAACTGTATCTCAAGAGAATGCTGTCAATCAAAGTTTTTATTCTTTTTTCCCAACGTTAAATGCATCAGGAAGTGGAAGTTTTAACTGGGGTAGGTCGGTAGATCCTTTTTCTTATACGTTCACGAACGCAGAAATTAAATCCATTAATCCTTCTT
This sequence comes from Bacteroidota bacterium, assembly GCA_039798145.1. GTDB lineage: Bacteria > Bacteroidota > Bacteroidia > AKYH767-A > OLB10 > CAINEC01. The sequence continues at coordinate 457 of JBDKGQ010000267.1, read as the reverse complement.
TAAGTTCTAGCGTTACAATTTTCAACGGATTTCAATTGCAAAATACGCTGAAACAGAGCAAGCTGAATTTCATGGCAGGTCAAAATGATTTAAAGAAAATTCAAAATGATATTTCATTGAGTGTTGTTTCTGCTTACTTGCAGTATTTATATACGAAGGAGCAACTTAAACTTACGCAAGGACGTGTTACTGAATCGCAAAAACAACGTGATCGTGTTAAGGCGATGACAGATGCTGGTGTAATGACACAAGGAAACTTACTTGACTCCGAATCGCAATTAGCAAACGAAGAATTAAATAATATCACAGCCGAAAATCAAAATACAATTGCACGACTTTCTCTTACACAATTACTCGAATTGGATAGTGTTGCTAATTTTGATATCGTGACTCCAACAGTTGATATTCCTACTTCATCGGTTATGAATTCAACAGCCGATCAGTTGTTTCAATTAGC
>JBDKGQ010000266.1:0-2722 GCA_039798145.1 Bacteroidota bacterium | reverse complement strand
TTGGACTTTCAACGGCCTACAAGTTAAATCTGCACCGACCTGAATTGAAAATTTTAGTTCTTGAAAAAGAAAATGCGGTAGCATATCATCAAACAGGCAGAAACTCAGGAGTTATCCACTCGGGCATCTACTACAAACCGGGAAGTTATAAAGCTAAAAATTGTGTTGATGGAAGAAGAGAGCTCGTTGCCTTTGCTAAGGAGCATAACATCGCCCACGATATATGCGGAAAATTAATTGTAGCAACTGACCCTTCTGAATTACCTCATATGCATAAAGTGTTTAACCATGGATTGCAAAATGGAGTTGAAGATATTGAGTTGATTTCAGCAGATAAAATCAAGGAAATAGAACCTTATTGCGCAGGCATCGAAGGTATTCGTGTAGGATGTACAGGGATTATTGATTTTGTTGGCGTATGTAAAGTGCTTGCAGATTTAATAGAACAAAAATTTCCTGGTAGTCGCGTTGCATTAGAACATGAAGTTACAGGATTTTTAAAAGCTGATGGAAAAACAACAGTAGTAACTCCGAAAGGGAATTTCACTTCTGACTACATCGTGAATTGCACCGGACTACAAACTGATCGCATTGCGAAAAAAGATGGCGTTGATCCAGATATGAAAATTGTTGGTTTCAGAGGTGATTATTACGAATTAACCGAAGAAGCAAAACATAAAGTCAAACATTTGATTTATCCTGTGCCTAATCCACAGTTCCCATTCTTAGGAGTGCATTTTACAAGAATGATTAACCACCCTACTGAGTGCGGACCAAATGCGGTATTTGTATTTAAGCGTGAAGGATATGGAAAAACAGATTTCAATTTAACTGATACTGTTGATGCATTAAGTTACGGCGGCACTTGGAAATTATTCTTCAAGCACTGGCAATTTGGACTTGATGAATACCGCAGAGCATTTAGCAAGCGCTTGTTTTTACAACGACTTCAACGATTAATTCCAGAATTGAAAATGGAAGATATTGTTCCTGGAAGAGCGGGCGTACGTGCGATGGCGTTAGACTCATCAGGACAAATGATTGATGACTTTAAAATTGTACATAGCGATAATGCATTGCATGTTTTAAATGCTCCATCACCAGCGGCCACGGCCTGTTTAGCAATTGGTAGCGCGATCACAGAAATGGCCAAGCAACATTTCAAGATTAACTAAATAAAAAACGGGGAGCTTAACTCCCCGTTTTTATTAGAACTGTTTTTTAAATTTATTTTTTCAATTTATCTCCAAAAACCTTTTTAAACTTCTCTACTTTAGGTTGAATTACGAATGAACAATAAGGTTGATTTTGATTTTCATTGTAATAATTCTGATGATAATCTTCTGCTTTGTAGAAAGCTGTAAACGGACTTACTTCAGTTACTACAGGATTGTCGTATGCATGTTCAGCATTTAATTTTTCGATGTACGATTTTGTCAATTCCTTTTGATGTTCGTTGTGATAGAACACCACTGAACGATATTGCGTACCGACATCTGCACCCTGACGATTTAACGTTGTTGGATCATGGACTGTCCAAAATACCTGTAACAATTCATCAAAAGAAATTTTTGTTGTATCATAAACGATTTGCACTACCTCTGCATGTCCTGTTGCACCACTGCAAACCTGCTCATACGATGGATTTGCACGCGGACCTCCTGAATATCCACTTGCTACCGACACAACACCATTTAATTGCTGATAAACAGCTTCTACGCACCAGAAACATCCTCCACCGAATGTAGCGGTATCTAAATTTTTTGTTTCCATAATTTTACCTTTTTGATTGTTGTTTAACTGATCTGAATTTCTCTGACTTCCTTTGTCAGGATTGGTGCATGACATTAATATGATTGCACCTGCTAAACTGATTAAATACTGTTTCATAATTGCTTGTTTTCAGATTAGTCGTATGAAAATACTAATCCTTACAACAAACCAAACATTTTTTAGTTTTCCGGTTTAAAATGCGGACTAACAAAGTCTTTAAGGTAGAAAGGCTCGAAGTAAGCAACATCTTCAAATGAACTTTCTTGATAGGCTTTAAAAGATGGCTCTACTAATCCAATTGCCGAAATTGAAAACTGTTCGTCAATAGCAACATTAGTTTTACTCTCATAAAATGAAATAGATTTAGCTGCACCACTACCGATGAGCATGTAATTTACTTCTGATTGAAAAGAAAAACTTTCGTTATGTAGAATTTCTGCTACTATTGGATGGACTTCTTGCAATTGCTGATTATACACAGCGCCATACACTTCCATTCGGCGGGCATCTAAAAGCGGTACTACGTAACCGTTATAATTTGAATGTTTAAGATAATATTGATTTGCCATGGACTGAGTTGTTGCAATGGCAATAAGTGGAATATTCAAAGCATAGCATAAACCTTTTGCGGTAGAAACTCCGATACGCAAACCAGTATAACTTCCAGGACCTTTACTCACAGCAATTGCTTTTAATGCTGTTGGCTTGATGTTGTTTTCTTTTAAAATTTCATCAATAAAAACCGCTAGCGAAGAAGCGTGATCACGAATAGGCGCAGAAGTTTTTTCGGCAATAACAACACCATTATCTGCTAAAACAACAGAACAAATATCGGTGGCTGTTTCAATATGTAATATCATTACTCTTCTACTGCGAACAACTCTTCTTTTGCAACCACCTTAACAATATCACCATCTTTTAAAGTTTTAGAGATTGCTCTAAATGGTGA
>JBDKGQ010000265.1:0-6792 GCA_039798145.1 Bacteroidota bacterium | reverse complement strand
ATTCCGTTCCAACCACCACTCCTTCATTCGAATAATAGCCTTTTATTTTCTTCCCAAATTCACGTATCCCTGCACGCAATGCATTTGTGATTTCTTTGGGTAGATCTTCTCCAAGTTGTGTATTGCTAACGCCTGGGATATACGAAGTTTCGATTAGTCCTTTGCTAGCCTTACCCTCGCAAAAATCAACCACTCGTTGAGCTGGTGCTACTAAATTTCCTCCTCCAGCTTGATAGCAGTTTTTTTCTACTTGCGACTGAAACTCAATTCCTGCTAATGGTCCTAGATTTTTGTATGGATTGAAGTCAGCAAGATTCACACTAACCACCATTCCTGAATTTGCATATGGGTTGTTGCGTTTAGATGGCGACCATCCATTCACGACTAATTCGTTGGGAGCTGTAGATGCTGGTGCAATGATTCCTCCTGGACACATACAAAAGCTATAGACTCCTCTGTCGAATGCTTGCGTAGTAAGCGAGTAGGAGGCAGGAGGTAAATACTCTCCTCTCATATCACAATGATACTGCGAGCTATCAATGATTGTTTGTGGATGTTCAATACGAACTCCTAACGCAAATTCTTTTGCTTCAATCAAAACATGTTGATCATGCAACATTTTAAAAATATCGCGCGCTGAGTGACCAGTAGCTAGTAATACAGCATCCGCCTGAATAGTTGTTGCTTCGTTGTTATTGTCAACGGAAGCTATTTTTAATCCTTTGATTTTTTTATTTTCCAGAACAAGTTCCTCTAATCTTGAATTAAAATGTACTTCACCACCGCAGCTTTCGATAAACTCACGCATACGCGTAACGATGTGCGGTAATTTGTTAGTGCCGATATGCGGATGAGCTTCGATTAAAATCGATTCATCAGCACCAAAGTCGCAAAAAGTATGAAGTACTCGTAAGATATTTCCGCGCTTTCCTGATCGTGTATAGAGCTTACCATCTGAATAGGTTCCTGCACCACCTTCACCAAAACAATAGTTCGAATTTTCATTTACTACACCTTGTTTGTTGATAGCGGCTAGATCTCTTCTGCGACTACGAACGTCTTTTCCTCTTTCAAAAACAACAGGCTTGTATCCTAATTCAATTAATCGTAGTGCGGCAAACATTCCCGCAGGACCAAAGCCGATAATATGTACTGGTTTGCTATTACTAACGTTTTGGTAGTGCCGTTCTATTCCTTCCGGAAGTGGTAGTTTTTCTCCAAGAGCAACATCAAAAAACAAACGATATTTAACTTGGCGTGAGCGTGCATCAATGGATTTCTTTATCAAACGGAAATCTGAAATCTCATCATGTGCACATGAAAGAAAAGAGGAGATTTTACTTTTGTATTGTTCCTCGTTGGCAGCCTCTTCTGGCAGCAAAACAAGTTCAATTCTTTTTATCATTTATTCGAAGGTAAACGAGATTGACCAGATTCTGGTTTTTAATCCACTAAGTGAAGTTGTATAAACGGCATTGTCGTTTGCCAATATATTTGGAATGCCTTGGTACATTTTAATTTCAGGAGCGAATTTGAAGAGTGGTAAATATAAATCCATACCGAATCCAATTTCATAACCATAATCGTACTTTTTCAATTTTACTAATTGTTCATCGTTTTCTACCGCAGCTTGCGAAACTAAATCAATCATGTATTTAGCACCACCTAAAACATAAAAACGATAATTGTTTACACGATTTGATTTGAATTTTAATAGTAAGGGAAATTGGATAAAGGTCGATTCGATTTTCTTCGCTACTTTGTTTGATCCTGCTACCTTCAACGTCATGTTATAGTTCATGTTTCGTTGTGAGAAGGCTAGCATCGGAGTGAATCGTAAATCGAAATTCTCCGCAATTCGCAAGTTAGAGATAATGCCTAAGTCAAATCCCGTTTGTCCATCAGCAGATAAAAAAAGCACACTATCATTTTGTAATAAATTCTCTGCACGCGATACTTTAAAATTTGTTTTATTCGTTCCTAATAAGAAGCCAAAATGAATCCATTGTTTGTCGTACTTCTCTTGATTTTTTACAATAATTCGCTGCAGAAGCAGTAATGAATAAAAAAAATAAAAAGAATAATCCCGCTTTTTTCATTTAACTTTTACTTCCTACATATATGCTTGCAATTCCGAATGTAAGAGGAACGCATTTAGTGTTTACAAAATTATTGTGATTCATAATTTTTACAAATTCTTGTCCGTAAGGAAATGCAGCAACGGACTCCGGAAGGTATTCGTATGCGGCTCTTTCTTTTGATACAAGCTGACCAATCGTAGGTAGTATGTACTTCGAATAGAAATTGTAAAATTGCTTGATTGGGAATTTTTCTGGTTGAGAGAACTCTAGGATCACTACTTTCCCATTTGGCTTTAAAACCCTCAACATCTCACTTAGTCCTTTATCTAAGTGCTGAAAATTACGAACGCCAAAAGCAACTGTGATTGCATCGAAACTGTTATCTGCAAAGGGTAAGTTTTCTGAGTCGGCTTGTTGCAGCGTAATTTGTTGCGCCATTCCAAGTCCTTCAATTTTCTTTTGTCCTTCTGCTAACATCAAAGCAGAAATATCTACTCCTGTAATATGATCTGGTTGAAGCTTCATGCATGCGATGGCAACATCTGCAGTTCCTGTTGCGATATCAAGCATTGTTTTTGGTTGCAACGATTTTAACTCAGCAACCATTTGCTTTCTCCATCCTTTGTCAATTCCTACTGATAAAACTTTATTCAGTAAATCATACTTTGGCGCAATACGGTCGAACATATCTTCAACGCGTTCACGCTTAGATGATCCTTTATAGTTTTGTGGAATTACGGTCATGCTAATACTTGTTCTGCTTCTTTCATTAAAAGTTCTTTGTCGATAGGGACAACACCTACTTGCTCACAAACCAATCCTCCTGCTAAATTTGCTAATGAAGCAATCATAGTTTCACTTAATCCTAACCCAAGGCACAAAGCTGCTACACTTATAACGGTATCGCCTGCACCCGAAACATCTGAAATATTTCTTACATGGGCAGGAATAATATTCTTCGTTGTTTCATTGCCGATATACACTCCATGTTCTGAAAGTGTCACCATCATCGTTTTTATCTGCTGTTTATTTCTGAATGGTTCGCAGATAGCGCTCAATGTTTCGATATCTGGTTTTTTGAAATCCACTTTAACGCCTTGCTTTAATTCAATTAAGTTTGGTTTGAATAAGTCAACACCTATGTAGGCATTAAAGTTTTTCTTTTTAGGATCTACAGCAGTAGGAATATTTGCGTTCTTACATATTGCCACTACTTCATTAATTAATTCAGCATTTAAAACACCCTTGTCGTAATCTTCAAAAATAACAACCGCTGGTTTTTCTTTTTCAATTAACTGGTTAATGACATGTAAAATTGCAGACTGTTCTTTTGATGATAAGTCGTGCATTACTTCATCATCTACTCGTAGTAATTGATGATTGTTTCCTATTACACGTGTCTTGACAGTAGTTACTCTTTCTGATGATTGAATCATGCCGGCAGTCGACATTTTTAAATCCTTCATCAAATTAATTAACTCCTCTCCATTTCTGTCGTTGCCAATCACCGAGCATAAAACAGGAATTGCACCCATCGATTGAATATTGATAGCAACATTCGCAGCACCTCCTAAACGACTTTCTCTTTTCTTAACCGCTACAATTGGTACAGGTGCTTCAGGAGAAATACGATCAACACTTCCCCAGAGGTAAGCATCAACCATCACATCACCAATGATGAGTACTTTTAAGTTGTTAAATGATTCAAATATTTTTTGAATATTATTCACTGCTATTCCGAGTTTATTAGTGAAGTTTAGCTAAAGCTGATTTGATTCTGGTTAATGCTTCCGTAAGAATTTCTTCTGATGTTGCATAGGAAATACGAATACAACGATCATCACCGAAGGCTTCTCCAGTTACCAAAGAAACTTTCGCTTCTTTCAATAAGTACATGCAAAGGTCACTCGCAGTTTTTATTGTTGTTTCACCATCTGATTTTCCGAAGAAATAAGTCACATCAGGAAAAACATAAAATGCACCTTTAGCATTAAATCCAAAACTAAATTTCTACGCTTTAAAAATAAATCACGCATGTATTCATATTCACTCCAATCGGTACTGATTGCTTTCACAGCTGCTTTTTGTGCAATTGAGGATGCAGCTGAGGTAAATTGTCCTTGCATCTTATCACATGCTTTCGCTATTTCTTTGCTTGCGCCAATATAACCAATACGCCATCCCGTCATTGCATAACCTTTCGATACACCATTTACGATAATCACACGCTCTTTGATAAAATCAAACTGTGCAATGCTTTCATGAGTGCCTTCAAAACGAATATGCTCGTAAATCTCATCTGATAAAATGAAAATCTGTGGATGTGGTGCTATCACTTCAGCAATGCTTTGCAACTCCTCTTTTGAATACATCGATCCAGTAGGATTACAAGGCGAAGAAAACATCAATAGTTTTGTTTTCGGAGTAATTGCATTTTTAATCTGCTCTGCAGTAGGTTTGAAATCCGTTTCAATACTTGTATTGATAAAAACAGGAACACCTCCAGCTAATTTTATAATCTGCGAATAAGACACCCAATAAGGAGTAGGGATAATCACTTCTTCACCTGGATTTACTAAACTCATTACCACATTAGCAATACTTTGCTTCGCTCCTGTAGAAACGACAATTTGATCAGGTGCATAATCAAGATTGTTTTCGCGTTTAAATTTCTCGCTAATCGCTTTTCTTAAATCAGCATATCCTGCAATAGGAGGATAAAAAGTGAATCCATCGTCAATCGCTTTTTTAGCAGCTTCGCGGATATCCTGTGGCGTTACAAAGTCGGGTTCGCCTAAACTTAAGTTGATAATATCATGACCTTGCTCCTGAAGTTCACGACTTAGTCGCGCCATGGCAATTGTTGCCGATTCTTCAAGTTCATTAATTCGTTGCGATAGATAATTCATATAGCTCTATAGAGAGAGCAAAAATATCAAAAAAAGTGGCCAATTATATCTCTATAATGAACATTTTTATAGGTCTTTATGACTCAAAATGAGCGTATTAAATAATTGAATCTGATTATGACATAGGGATGATAGCAAGATAAGTCAAAAATACCTGTATTGAGAGGGGATTATTCACACCCATTTTTACGATATTTGACCTTCAAAATTTTGCTATGAATTTAACGAATGATATCACCTTGTTGATTGTATTTACATTGCCTCCGTTGGTGGTTGCTTATACGGCTTATATTCTAATCAAGAAGTTTTTGCAAAGAGAGCAAAACTTAAAATTATTAGATATTAAAATTTCCAATCAGAAAGATACGTTGCCTTTGCGTTTACAAGCATATGAAAGAATGGCTTTGTATTTAGAGCGTATTTCGCCAAATCATATGTTGTTAAATCAGTATGAACATGGCATGACCGCTCGCGATTTTCAGCGTTCTTTGATAATGATGGTTAGAGATGAATTCGAACATAATTTAGCTATGCAGATTTATATTTCGCCTGCATTATGGAATATTATCCGCAATACAAAAGAAGATGTAGTTAATCAGATTAACCGTTCTGCTGCAGCCATCAATCCTGATGCGCCAGCACATGAATTAAGTGAACATTTTTTTAATGAAGTATTAGCGAGTGAAAACTTCGCAACACAAAAAGCACTAGCTATTTTAAAATCAGAAGTAGCACAATTATTCTAAGCAATGTCGAACGATACAAAAAAAATAACAACCGACTCAGGTATTGAAGTTGATCGTATATATACTAACGATGGTGTAGAAGATGCTGGTAAATTTCCTTTTACGAGAGGTGTACAACCTGATATGTATAGAGGGAAATTATGGACCATGCGTCAGTATGCTGGGTTTAGCACAGCGGAAGAAAGTAATGAACGTTATCACTTTTTATTAAACCAGGGAACAACGGGATTATCGGTTGCATTTGATTTGCCAACACAAATTGGTTATGATTCTACGCATGATTTATCTGATGGCGAAGTAGGGAAGGCCGGTGTTGCGATTGATTCCTTAGCGGACATGGAAATTCTTTTTAAAGGAATTGAATTGGAGAAAATCACTACATCAATGACGATTAATGCGTCTGCTTCGGTGTTGTTATGCATGTATATCGCGTTAGCAAAAAAGCAAGGTGCTAATCTGGCAAACATTTCAGGTACGATTCAAAATGATATTTTAAAAGAGTATGCTGCACGAGGGACGTATATCTATCCTCCAAAGCCAAGCATGCGAATCATTACAGATATTTTTGAGTATTGCAGTAAGGAATTGCCAAAGTGGAATACGATTTCTATTTCTGGTTATCATATTCGTGAAGCAGGTGCGAATGCAGTTCAAGAGTTAGCATTTACATTGGCCGATGGAAAAGCATATTTGCAGGCAGCCATTGATAAAGGACTTGATATAAATGTTTTTGCAAAGCGACTTTCTTTCTTCTTTAATGCACATAATAATTTGTTTGAAGAAGTGGCGAAGTTTAGGGCCGCACGTAAAATGTGGGCGCAGATTACAAAGGAATTAGGTGCTACAGATCCACGTGCGATGATGTTGCGTTTTCATACCCAAACAGGTGGTTCAACATTAACTGCGCAGCAACCTCAAAATAATATTGTGCGTGTTACCATTCAGGCATTAGCTGCCGTGTTAGGTGGTACTCAGTCGTTGCATACCAACGGATTTGATGAAGCCTTAGCATTACCTACAGAAGAAGCAGCGCGTATTGCATTACGTACACAACAA
>JBDKGQ010000264.1:0-2728 GCA_039798145.1 Bacteroidota bacterium | reverse complement strand
TGCTATGATGATTCATCTATTTAAAAAGCTAGATAAGGCAGCCGGAATAATGAATGTGCCTTATTTACTTTGGGTCACTTTTGCATCTGTCCTAAATGCCGCTTATTTTGTTTTGAATTAGCCTCTTGAAAATCTTAAATGCCGATTTGTTAATTTCTTTTTTTGAAGTTAAACGTTTGTAAATGCTTATAAACGAATAATCTAAAAATTCTTTTGTTGTTTTGCCGAAAAATTTAAAAAATGCAAACAACATTTAATCATCCAATACGTATCTTTGATGCTCAAAATATACGTGTTATGAATGTCAAATTAACTTTAACGGTAAACAAGGCAACCATCGAGAAAGCTAAAAAATACGCTCAGAAAAATGGTAAAAGTATTTCTTCACTAGTTGAAAATTATCTTAATGCACTTGTCATAAAAGATGGTCAGAAAGAAGCCTATTCTCCTGCTATTATGAAATTGCTGGGTTCAGTAAATGTACCTGCTGGTTTTGATTATAAGTCGGAAATAAATTCATCTATTAATGAAAAATATTCGAAATGATACATCTCGGATTAGACACCTGTGTGGTCATCGATTTTTTAACTGATCGAAAACCTTTCTCTCGCGAAGTTGCTGAGTTATTCGAGCTTTCTCAAAATGGTAAGGCCAAACTTTATATTACGGCTTTGTCGTATAATAATACCTACTATATCATAAGAAAGTTGACGAATCATCAGTCGGCAATTAAGATATTACGCAACTTGCACCATATTTCGGAAACAGTAGAAACAGATAATACTGCGATTCAAGATTCATTAAATGCGGGGTATTTTGATTTTGAAGATGCCGTAACAATTCACTCCATGATGAATAACAAAAAAATTAGTGGGTTTGTGACTCGTAACACAAAGGATTTTAAAAAATCGAAGATTCCAGTTATGACTCCTCATCAGGCGTTGGGGTTGTTTAAGGTGTAGTAAATGGAAAGTTATAATTGCTTTTCTGCCAATTAAATAATCCTAACGAATTATTATCTTTGACACTCAAATTTGTGTCTGATGAAATTTACGAAAATATTAATAGCGAATAGAGGAGAAATTGCTTTACGCATTATGCGTTCGGCGCGTGAAATGGGAATTAAAACAGTTGCTGTTTACTCAGAAGCTGATCGCGATGCATTGCATGTACGTTATGCAGATGAAGCAGTATGTATTGGTCCTGCTGCATCTAGCCAGAGTTATTTAGTAATTGATAAAATTATTGATGCTGCTAAGAAAACAGGAGCGCAAGCAATTCACCCGGGTTACGGATTTTTAAGTGAGAATGCTTCTTTTGCTCGTGCTTTACGTGAGGCAAATATTACACTCATTGGACCATCGCCTGAGTCGATGGAAATGATGGGTGATAAATTATCTGCGAAAGCGGCTGCAAAAAAGTATAATATTCCATTAGTTCCAGGAACTGATTATGCAATTACAGATGTTGAAGAAGCAAAGAAGGTCGCAGCACAAGTTGGATTTCCAATCTTGATAAAAGCATCTGCCGGTGGTGGTGGAAAAGGAATGCGCATCGTAGAGAAGGCCGAACAGTTTGAAGAAAATCTGCAACGTGCAGTGAGTGAAGCGCAATCTGCTTTCGGCGATGGTTCTGTTTTTATTGAGCGTTATGTTGGATCTCCTCGTCATATCGAAATTCAAGTCTTGGGTGATACACATGGAAATGTTGTTTATTTATTCGAGCGCGAATGTTCGGTACAACGTCGCCATCAGAAGGTAGTAGAAGAAGCGCCAAGTTCAGTCCTTACTCCTGAAATCAGAAAAGCCATGGGTGAGTGCGCTGTGATGGTAGCAAAGGCGTGTAATTACGTAGGTGCAGGAACGGTAGAGTTTTTATTGGATGAAAATAAAAATTTCTATTTTTTAGAAATGAATACGCGTTTGCAAGTAGAGCATCCGGTAACGGAAATGATTACTGGAAAAGATTTAGTGAAAGAACAAATATTAGTTGCGCAAGGGGAGAAGTTATCATTCACGCAAGAGGATTTAGCAATTAACGGACATGCAATAGAAGTACGTGTTTATGCAGAAGATCCTGCAAATAATTTCTTACCTGATATTGGAAAGTTAGTTCGTTACGTTCGTCCGCAAGGCTCAGGTGTACGTGTAGATGATGGCTTTGAAGAGGGAATGGACATTCCAATCTATTATGATCCGATGATTGCAAAGTTGATTACTTGGGGGGAGAATCGTGAACAAGCAATGGAACGTATGATTCGCGCAATTGATGAATATACGATTGTTGGTTGTCAGACGACTTTAGCATTTTGCAAATTTGTAATGAAGCATGATGCTTTTCGTAGTGGTAATTTCGATACGCATTTTGTGAAGCATTATTTTACTCCTGAAGTATTACAAGAGCATCCAACAGATGACGAATCTATTGTTGCAACCTTTATGGCCCAACATCTTCAAAAGGCAGCAGCAAAAAAAATTACGCCTTCTTCACAACAAACAAATGCAGGTTCCGTTTCTAAATGGAAGCTGAATAGGTTAAATTAAAATTCAGCCATACTTGAAAACTGTTTATTGTCATCGCATTTTTCTAACGCTATTTATAGCATCGATGTCCTTTTTAGGCAAAGCGCAAACGGTAATGCCTGATGGAAGAATTCAGTTAATCGGAACTATCGTTAATGGCGATACTATTCCTACTGTTTATTTAAAAGGAGTTGAAATTGTTGCTC
>JBDKGQ010000263.1:0-2736 GCA_039798145.1 Bacteroidota bacterium | reverse complement strand
ACTCACGCTGACGCCTAACCGTAATTTCTGAAAGGTCGTAAGAAAGCCTGTTTAATCCAATGCTAATATGTAATTCACTCAATGCGGCTGAGTCTTTTAAACACACTTTTTTTCTGGCATAACCAAGCGCTGAAATAATTATCGTATCATTTCTATTTATCTGAATTTGAAAGCTATTGTCATTGCCCCCGAAAATACCAATTTGAGATTGTTGGTTGACAATCATGACCTGTTGTAATTGCAAATTAGGAAATTCTGCATCATACACTTTCCCATAAACAAAAACGCTTTGGCATTTGCCGTTAAAATTTAAAAAAGCGAGTAATAATAAAGTTAATACAGACTTGAAATTCATATGGTGCTAAAGTAAAGGATTCGCAAATATCATATGCAAAAGGGAAGTTAAATGTGACGATCTATCTGCCGTAACTATATTTTGTTATATTCGTTTACTATAACACTTGAAGGGAGCTTCTGATTTTTTTTACGGTCACGACTGATTTTCGTCATGCACGAGGCAAAGAGTTGGGAAGTACTTTTACAAGAAGATACAAGAATGATTTTTTTAATTTTTAAACAATATAACTATGCTTGAATTCTTCTCCGCGAGTGCTCGCGTAATCAACACTAAGAGAGGTGTAATGGAATGCCTAGAGGCAGCAATGGAAAACAATTACAAGGATGCCGATTTATTAATCTGGCATGCTTCCATTGGACATGATTTTAATGATATTCTTTCTCAGTCGAAAGAGATGGCACCTAATGCCCGCATTGTTGCAGCATCATGCTGTGGTATTGTTGGTCGTGAAGGTGTTAGTGAGTCGATGAAAGACATGGCTCTGATGGCTGTAAAAGGGAAAGAATTTGCAATGGCCAATGTCGATGGTATCTACGGACATAACTCTTATGAGAAGTGTTTAGAAATGGCTAAGCAAATGAAAGCGGATAAGCCAGGTATCAATATGATTTATTTTTTAGGGTCAGGTATTGATATCGACAATGATGAATGTATTCGTGCGTTTGAAGAAATATTCGGTGAAGGTGTAACAATATTTGGTGCAACTTCTTCTGATAATATGAAGGGCTTCATCAGCTATCAAGGAGTAGATGATAAAGTGTATGAGCATGGTGCTTATGCTATTGGTTTCGCGGATCCAACGTTATCTGTAGATACACAAGCGACACATGGATTCGTTGCGGTGGGTGAGCCATTGGTAGTGACAAAATCTACTGGTCATATCATCGAAGAATTAAATGGTAGACCAGCTTGGGAAGAATACTTAACACGATTAGGATTACCATTAGATGCTACATGTGGTGATTCAATTCCTATTGGTGCACTCGCTGAGAAATTATCAGATGATTTAGCTGCTGAATATGGTAACAAGCATATTTTACGAGTAGTTACAAAACATGACGGAAGTAAAATGCATTATGCTACTACTTGTCCTGTTGGAACAAAGTTATGGTTAACTGTTCGTGATGAAGATTTGATTTTTAGTGAAATGAATAAAATGGCAGCTGCAATGCAAAAGCGAGGCGAAGGCAAAACTCCAGTTGCTGTATTTCATGCCGATTGTTTAGCACGTGGTCGATTTTTATTCAATCGAATTATTAAAGAAGAATTAGTAAGTAGTATGCAAACTCCGTTTTATACAAATGGCGTATGTCCACCATGGTTAGGAATGTATGGATTCGGAGAATTTGCACGCTTAGGCGGAAAAAATACTTATCATAATTACACTTCAGCCTTATATGTGATTTACCGATAAAAGGTAAAATCTTTAACATTTTTCAATGGAACCACTTAACGATCCGGAAAAGCTATTGCAGGATTATCGCGAGTTGCAATTAAGAGTAACTCGCTTTTCCTTTGTTGAGCAGCAGCTCATCAATACGCGTGATCGTTTAGATCATGAATTAGAGCTCTATAAACGATTAAATAAATTCAGTTCATTAGCACTACGTGAAAATACAGAGGAGGATTATTATCGTCTTATAGTAGAAAGCGTAGTAGATGTTTTTGAAGTTGAAGCTTCAACAATTTTTGTTGAGTTTGATAAAACGTATTCACATGCCCCCATATTTTTAACGGAAGGATTTGATTTAACTCAGATCGAAATGGATTCGTTAAAATTGGAAATGAAGGAGGCCTCTAAAATATTAGGGTATAACAGAAGTCATATTCTGAATGAATCTAGTTTAAGAGGGTATAATGTATTAAAGCGTTTTTCAGACGCGTTATTCACGGCATTTCACGATGCTGAGTTAGGATTTTCAGTATATATCGCTGGACTGATTACTATAAAAAATGCCCCTCTTTATCAAAAACTTGAAACGCGTCATGAGACAATTTTTAGTGTCTTTGCGCAACAAGTGCAGGCACTAATGTCTAATCGGATTAAGTCCGATAAAATTAAAGAGCAGATAATAAAAATCTCTGCTTCTGAAATTGAATTAAGAAAACTATCGCTCATTGCTACTAAGACAAAAAATAGCGTTGTCATTACTGATAATAAAGGTTGTATTGAATGGGTGAATGATTCATTTGTTGCAATTTCTGGTTATACATTAGACGAAGTAAAAGGTAAAAAACCAAAAGAGTTTTTACAACGTGAAGATGTTGATAAAGAAACTCAAGAAAAATTATCAAGTGCATTAGCAAAAAAAGAAAGTGTTGAAGTAACAATTTCAAATTATAGTAAAGACGGGTCAAAATATTATAATCAATTAGTG
>JBDKGQ010000262.1:0-2741 GCA_039798145.1 Bacteroidota bacterium | reverse complement strand
AAGGATGGCTAAATCGGTATGTTCGATAGTTGGATTTTTAAGTTCTTTCTTCGCTGCTTGATAATAGGCTGAAACATTATTCAAGCGTTTATCAAACATCATTAAGCGATCATTTAATGGTGCATAACGACCATTTAAGATTTCTGCAAACTCGCCTGCCACATTATAATTCGCAGGATTCCATTCAAATGATTTAAATGCTGTATCGTACCAGATACCTGCTTTTAAATAATCCTGAATCATCCAATAATCGGTTTTATTTTGCGGAGAAAGCAAAGCAATTTCAATATCACCTAAATCATATAAAATGGAGTCGTATTCTTGATCGCAGTAATTACGATAATTCGCATCCGGAATAATCAGAATACTATCGTAGTTATGAAAACCTGCATAAAGAGCTGAAGTGGGATTTAACTTCCAAAGCTTATCGACAAAATTACCTTTGAATTTATCGAAGCGAACATTCTCTTCTTCTGATGCTTTTTTCCAATCTACCTCAGTACTTTTTTGCTTACACGAAAAGATACTTACGATAACGATAGCTGCCAGAGCAAGCTGTGCGAAATTTACTTTTACTTTTAACATTTTATCAAACAATTTTCACGAAAATAATCTTTATTTTGCACCCTATGAAACGAATTGCCCTATTCCTATTATTTATTCTAAATATTGCCTCAATAAAGGCGCAACCGCTTAAATATCCTTTTACTCGAAGAACTGAAGTGGTGGACAATTACTTCGGCCAATTTGTCTATGACCCCTATCGATGGATGGAAGATGATCGTGCAGCTGAAACAGAGCAATGGGTAAAGGATGAAAATAGCGTAACGGAATCGTATTTAAATCAAATTCCTTTTCGTCAGGCGTTAAAGGATAGCATGAAATCCTTATGGAATTTCAACACCTATTCGTTGCCTTTCAGAGCTGGGAAAAGTTATTTCTATTATCGTCAGGAGCCCAATCAAAACCAACCTTTATTATTCTACATCCGCTCATTAGAATACGTTCCGATGAGTTATTTCGACCAGAATAAATTGTCAGCTGATGGAACTACTCACTTTACAGAGACAACCGCTTCAGAAGATGGGTTTCATATTGCGTTTCAGGTTTCTTATGCAGGAAGCGACTGGAATGAAATACGAATCAAGGAAACTAAGACTATGAAGACCTTACCTGAAGTACTAAAAGGCATCAAATTTTCAAGTACCTCATGGTATCAATTCGGGTTTTTCTACTCTCGCTATGATGTCGATTCGAGTCAGGCGATTTACACGCTTAAAAATGAAAATCACAAAGTTTATTACCACAAGTTATATGCTGAGCAATCGCAGGATTCATTAGTGTATGAAGATAAAGAACACCCGCTGCGTAATTTCTCAACTACCGTGACCGATGATAATAATTACCTTTTGATTTTTTCTTCAGAAGCTACTAGTGGAAATAATGTGATGCTTCAGGATTTAAATAATCCGAAGAAAAATCTTACCACGATTGTTAAAGGATTCGATTATGACTTTTCGTATATAGGTACTGTTAGAGGTAAGCTTTTGTTTATGACGAACTACAAAGCTCCACAAAATCATTTAGTTCTTATTGATCCTAAAGCACCAGCTGAAAGCAAATGGCAAGATCTAGTTCCCGAGACGAAGGAAAGCATGAAAGATGCTACGATTGCCCTTGACAAACTAATTGTGCATTATATGAAAGATGCAAGCAGTCAGTTAAAGCAATACGATTTAAACGGTGTATTAAAAGGAGATATTAATTTAGGAAGCATCGGTACAGTAGATGGCTTATCTGGATCGGTTAAGGATACTAACTTATTTATTTCTTTCACCAATTTTGTGTCGCCTGCAGTCATCTATCGTTATAACGTAGTGACCTCTCGCCTATTTGTTCAATATAAATCACAGTTGCCATACGATGTGAATCAATTTGAAACGAAGCAGGTATTTTATACATCAAAAGACGGAACTAAAATCCCAATGTTTATTGTCCATAAGAAAGGAGTTCAGCTGAATGGAAATAATCCTACATTACTCTTCGGATATGGTGGCTTCAACATCAGTAAAACTCCAGAGTTCAAACCAGAACGTTTAGTCTTCTTAATGAATGGCGGTGTATTAGCAGTTCCTTGTTTACGAGGTGGTGGTGAATACGGAAGTAAATGGCATGAGGCAGGAACGCAATTAAAAAAGCAAAATGTATTTGATGATTTTATCGCAGCTGCTGAATATTTAATCAATAATAAATACACCAACCCATCAAAGCTCGCAATAAGTGGTCGCTCTAATGGTGGTTTACTTGTGGGAGCCGTGATGTTACAACGTCCTGAATTATTTAAAGTAGCCTTACCAGCTGTGGGCGTAATGGATATGCTACGTTATCATAAATTCACTATTGGATGGGCTTGGAAAGGTGATTACGGTTCTTCGGAAGACAGTGTGCAATTCAAGAACTTAGTTAAATATTCTCCATTGCATAACATCAAAGAAAATGTAGAGTATCCATGTACTTTTGTCACAACAGGTGATCATGACGATCGAGTTGTTCCGGCGCATTCATTCAAATTTGCAGCTACCTTACAACACAAGTATAAAGGTGATCGACCAATGCTCATTCGCATAGATACGAATGCGGGTCATGGAGCAGGAAAACCGAAATTCAAATTAATTGATGAACAAGCGGACATATTTACATTCTTATTTTATAATTTAGGAATGTCATTATGAAAAATATAA
>JBDKGQ010000261.1:0-2754 GCA_039798145.1 Bacteroidota bacterium | reverse complement strand
AAGCCATTACCAGACGAGAAACTGGCTGAATTACTCAATAGCAAAGGCTATAATATTGCCCGCCGTACCGTGGCTAAATACCGCGAACAGTTAAATATTCCGGTAGCTCGCCTTCGTAAAGAAGTTTAAAATTAATTTTTGTATTATTCCCTTTTTCTGATTCTAAAAAATAGGGTAAAAAACTTACCTTTGCACTCTACTTTGTGAAGGAAAAGAAATATGTCGCAACATTTATCAGAACAAGAGATTTTTCGTCGTAAGAGTCTCGAAGAATTATTAAGCATGGGTATTAATCCGTACCCTGCTGACTTATATCCCGTGAATTGTTATTCGGAACAAATTCATGCAGGATTTGATGCTAACCCAGATGCCTTTAAAGAGGTAGTTGTTGCAGGTCGTATTATGTCGCGCCGCATCATGGGAAATGCATCGTTTGCTGAATTGCAAGATGCGCAAGGAAGAATTCAGCTTTACTTTAAACGTGATGAAATTTGTCCTGGTGAAGACAAGACGTTATACAATACCGTTTTCAAAAAATTAATTGATACGGGTGATATCATCGGTGCGAAAGGATATGCTTTCCGCACGCAGATGGGAGAACTTTCTATTCACGTTTCTGAATTTACGATTCTTTCTAAGTCGTTGCATCCATTGCCAACAGTGAAAGAAAAAGACGGAGAGGTATTCGATGCATTCAGTGATCCTGAGCAACGTTATCGTCAACGTTATATCGATTTAATTGTAAACCCTCACGTGCGCGAAACATTTGTGAAGCGCTCGAAGTTGGTGAATAGCATGCGCTCGTTTTTAAATGAGAAAGGATATCTAGAAGTTGAAACTCCTATTCTTCAACCATTGTATGGTGGTGCTGCTGCGCGTCCGTTTAAAACACATCACAACACACTCGACATGACGCTTTACTTACGTATTGCGAATGAGCTTTATTTGAAGCGTTTGATTGTTGGTGGTTACGATGGTGTATTTGAATTTGCAAAAGATTTCCGCAACGAAGGAATGTCGCGTTTTCATAATCCAGAATTTACGCAAATGGAATTGTATGTTGCGTACAAAGATTATAACTGGATGATGGAAACAGTTGAAGCAATGGTTGAGAAAATTGCCTTAGACTTACACGGAAAAACAGAAGTACAAGTTGGAGAGCACATGATTAATTTCGCGCGCCCTTGGAAACGTTTTACGATGTATGAAGCGATTCAACATTTTACAGGCGTTGATATTTCTGAAATGAATGAAGATGAGATGCGTGAAGCTGCGAAGAAGTTAGGTGTTGAAGTAGATGCTTCTTTAGGTCGTGGAAAAATTATCGATGAGTTATTTGGTGAGTTCTGCGAACCGAAATTAATTCAGCCTACTTTCATTACGGATTATCCAGTAGAGATGAGTCCGCTGGCGAAGAAGCACCGTAGCAAAGAAGGTTTAGTAGAACGCTTTGAAGCGATTTGTAATGGTAAAGAAATTTGCAATGCGTACTCTGAGTTAAATGACCCTATTGATCAACGTAAACGTTTTGAAGAGCAATTAGAGTTAGGTAAGCGTGGCGATGAAGAGGCAATGATGTTGGATGAAGATTTCCTTCGTGCAATTGAATTCGGAATGCCTCCTACATCAGGATTAGGAATTGGTATTGATCGTTTATCGATGATCATGACGAACTCTCCTTCTATTCAAGATGTATTGTTCTTCCCTCAGATGCGTCCTGAGTTAACAGGTGCAGGAGTGGTGAAAGAAGAAGCAGTATTAGATGGAGTTCCTTCTCCTTGGGACGAGGTCTTGATGAAAATGGGCATCACAACGAGCCAGCAACTAAAAACAATGAACCCTAATAAGTTGTTTAATGACTTAGGCGGAATGCGTAAAAAACTTAAAATAGAATCCTCCCTTCCTTCATTAGACGATGTGAAGAGTTGGATGTCGTAATAAGAAAGGCCGGGTAATTCCGGTCTTTTTAATTAAAATGAAAATTATGAAAAAAAGAATTTTATTACTGATTGCTGTTGCAGCGTTTAAATTAACTAACGGTTATGCACAGCTGAACGAAGCTAAGGTTACTCCGAATCTTAAAAAGCATATTTCTACTTTAGCTTCGGATGAATATGGTGGACGAGAGCCAGGAACAAAAGGCGAAGTACTAGCTTATACGTATATCAGCAAGCAGTTTAAAGAAATTGGCTTGAAAGAAAAAGGCACGAATGGCTATTTGCAGGAATTTAAGTTTGTGAAATCGGTGAGTATGGATGCATCGTGTGCTATGACGATTAATAGTCAAGCAGTGAAAGCGAATGATGAATTCTTTTTACTTCCTTACTCGAATGATACAACTATGAGTGGTGTCACAAAGTATTTTAATTACGGAATTATTTCGCCAAAAAATAATTACAACGATTATTCAGAGTTGCAATCAACAGACAGATTGCCTTTTATTCTGGTAATGGAATACGGTACTCCTGATCATGCTGGTCCACATAGTAAGTACAGTGAGGATGCTGATATACGTACACGTATTGATAATGCCATTAAGTTTGGTGCTACAGGCGTAATCTTTATCAATAGCAGTAAAGATGAACAAGACCCTGAAATCGATTTTAGTAAACGCATTACCGTGAGTACCATTCCAGTGGCTTTTGTGAAAGGAGCAATGGCTACTCAATTGAAGAATCAAAGTTGTAATATTACTATGACTACCAAATTGTATAAGGAGGAAGTTAGCGGACATAACATCATTGGATTCATTGA
>JBDKGQ010000260.1:0-4332 GCA_039798145.1 Bacteroidota bacterium | reverse complement strand
TTCATTAGAAGTATTAGAAGAAGCACTTAAATATTTTTACGATAAAACAGGAACACGCATTACGTTAGAGTATATCGTATTTAAAGACTTCAACGATTCCTTACAAGATGCGAAAGAACTTGCAACGTTCGCTAGAAAAGTCCCAACGAAAATTAATTTGATTGAATACAATTCAATTGGAGATTCGATGTTTACTAACACCTGAAGATAAATTAAATAAGTTCTTTCAGTACTTAGCGAAAGAAGGACATATTGTTAATTTAAGAAGAAGTAGAGGAAAAGATATTGATGCAGCTTGCGGACAATTAGCAAATAAGAGTGCAATCAAATAAATTTATTGAGCAATATTTTTCATGTATTGCGCTACGTATTTCCCGATAATATCAAATTCCAGATTTACCGTATCACCTGCTTTTAAATATTGAAAAGTAGTATGCTCATACGTAAACGGAATAATAGCAACGGAGAAACTTCCTTTGGATGATTCAACAACAGTAAGACTAACACCATTCACACAAATAGATCCTTTGCTTACTGTGTAATGCGAGCTATTTGAATCGTATTTAAAATAAAATATCCAGCTACCATCCATTTCATCAACCTGTGCTAATGTTGCTGTCTCATCTACATGTCCTTGCACCATATGTCCATCGAGACGAGCACCTGCTACCATACAACGCTCTACGTTCACACGCGTACCAACTTCCCACTTACCCAAATTTGTTTTTGATAAAGTTTCAGCAATTGCAGTAACGTAGTAAGTATTGTTTGAGATTTCAATTACAGTTAAGCAAACACCATTATGCGCTACACTCTGATCAACTTTTAATTGATTTGTAAAAGGACATTGCAAACCAAAAGTGATATTGCTTTGGTCTTTTTTAATTTCAACTATTTCAGCGATGGCTTCGATGATTCCTGTAAACATGTTGTAAAGATAGGAAAGGAAAAACAATAGCAAATATACTATTAGCAACAATTTAAAAAGTCTAATTCTTGAGGAGAATTCCGCAGAGCGGGCTCCTACTTTTTTCTCCAGCAAAAAAAGTAGGCAAAAATGCCGCCGCTGTAAAATTATTACGGAGTTGGTTTCGTGCGCATCGGAAATAATCGAACTCATCCCGTAGTGAAAATATACTACGGGACTCAAACAGCGCTTATTTCTATTCGATACTTACTACTCCAACTTTATCCGCAATAATTTTAAGGCGGACTATCGTAAAATGCATATTTGACTTTTCAAAAACCAATTAATTTAATTGAAAAATAGCACTATTGGCTACAGAACTTAACTTTTGATATCATAATTAAATATTCGATACATTTGCTCTATGACAAAATCACATCAATTCAGAGTGGCATTTATTGCTTTATTAGTTATTGTTTCGACTGGAACTTTTGCGCAAAAGAAAAATCTAACGTTGGATGAAGCTGTACTTCAACAACGATCTACACTAGCTCCTAAGCGTCTTTCTATGTTGCAATGGGTGGCTACTACAAATTCCTATAGCTATGTTGATGGCAATAAATTAATTATTGAAGATGTTACATCATCAGCAAAAAAAGAATATCTTTTATCTGATATTAACTCAATCCTAAAATCTGATAAGCATGATACGCTCGCGCGTTGGGCTCCTGTAGTTTGGAAAAGTTCAAACTCATTTGAAATACAAAGTGGAGATAATACACTAGCGATTGATTTATCAAGCAAGAAAATAACCAACGTTAAAACAAGTAAGCTTACTGAAACAGCGCAATTTCCAGAAGATGGTCCGCAGGGTGATGTGGCTTATGTAATCGATAACAATATTTATATCGATGGTAAGAAAATCACTACGGATGGCAACTACGGATTAGTGTATGGTAAGAGCGTGCACCGCGAAGAATTCGGAATTGAAAAAGGTTTGTTCTGGTCGAATAAAGGAACTCAACTTGCATTTTATAGAATGGATCAAAGCATGGTTGCTGATTATCCTATTACGAATTGGAATGATAAACCAGCTTCAGAAAAATTAATCAAGTATCCTTTTTCAGGAGCTACTAGTCATGAAGTAACGATTGGCATTTATAATAAATCAAATGGTAAAACAACTTATTTAAAAACTGGCTTACCAAAAGATCATTACCTGACAAACATCGCATGGAGTCCGGATGATCAAATGATTTATGTTGCAGAGTTAAATCGTGATCAAAATGAAATGAACCTGAATTGTTATAATGCAACATCGGGTGATTTTATCAAAACACTTTTCACTGAGAAAGATGAAAAATATACAGAGCCATTACACCCAGTGCAATTTTTACCAACGAATGCGAATCAGTTCATCTGGCAAAGTAGAAGAGATGGATTTAATCATATTTACTTGTATGATACCAATGGAAAATTAATTCGTCAGTTGACAAAAGGAAATTGGGAAGTATTTGATGTAGCAGGCTTCAATAAAAAAGGAGATAAAATTTATTTTACTTCTACCATTAATAGCGGTGTAAACAGAGATTTCTGCTCAACAACAATTAGCAATGGTAAAACAAGTCGCTTAACATCAGGCGATGGTGTTCACACAGCCTTCTTCAATGCTGAAACAGAAAACTTCATTGATAATTTCAGTTCGTTAAATACACCAAGGATTATAAAAGTTGTTTCATCGCAAGGGAAGGATATCAAAACACTTTTAACAGCGGAGAATCCTTTAAAAGATTATGCAATCGGAACTACCAAACTATTCACGCTAAAATCGCAATTAGGTGATGACTTATTTTGTCGTATGGTGTTGCCTGTCGATTTTGATTCTACAAAAAAATACCCAGTGATTGTTTATGTATATGGTGGTCCGCATGCGTCAGTACATGGCGGAGAAAGGATATATCGTATTTACATTAGATAATCACGGAAGTGGTAACCGCGGAAAAGCATTTGAGCAAGCAACTTTCCGTCAGCTAGGAACCATTGAAATGATGGACCAACTAACGGGTGTGGATTACCTAAAATCGTTATCGTATGTAGATGCAACTCGCATGGGTGTTCATGGATGGAGCTTTGGTGGATTTATGACAACATCATTGATGACAAGAAATCCCGATGTGTTTAAAGTAGGTGTTGCAGGTGGACCAGTAATCGACTGGAGTTATTACGAAGTAATGTACACTGAGCGTTACATGGATACTCCAGAGCAGAATCCCGAAGGATATAAAAACAACAACCTTTTAAATTACGTTGATAAACTTAAAGGAAAACTATTATTGATCCATGGTACATCTGACGATGTAGTTGTTTGGCAACATAGTTTAATGTTTGTGAAGAAAGCGGTAAGTAAGAAGGTTCTATTAGATTATTTCCCTTACCCAGGCCATTTGCACGGCCATTTGCACAATGTAACTGGAAAAGACAGAGTGCATTTAATGGGAAAGATTTCGCAATACTTCGAAGAAAATCTTTAAGATTTAACGATCACCACCGTATTTTGTGAATGCTAACGGATTCGCAGTAACGTCATCATATACCTGATGATTATTGTAAATATCGTAAGCAAGGTAAATCGCTTCGCGCAATGAAGTTTCACTCGCAATTCCTTTACCTGCGATATCGTATCCTGTACCATGATCTGGCGAAGTACGAATAACAGGTAAGCCTGCAGTAAAGTTCACGCCTGTTTCAAAAGCCAAAGTTTTAAAAGGAATTAACCCTTGATCGTGATACATGGCAAGCACTGCATCAAACTTTTTATACTGACCGCTACCAAATAAACCATCAGCAGAATAAGGTCCGTAAACCACAGCCGATTTATCATTGAAAGCTTTTACCGCTGGCGCAATGATATCCATATCTTCACTTCCAATCACACCATTATCTCCTGCATGAGGATTCAATCCTAAT
The DNA here is from genome assembly GCA_039798145.1 of Bacteroidota bacterium. Lineage (GTDB taxonomy): Bacteria > Bacteroidota > Bacteroidia > AKYH767-A > OLB10 > CAINEC01. The sequence continues at coordinate 458 of JBDKGQ010000260.1, read as the reverse complement.
ACTGCAATTTTGGGTTTACGAATATTAAAATCACGCTTAAGTGACTGCACCATTATATTCAGTTTATTCTGAATATTCTCTTTCGTTATTAATGAAGCTACTTTAGTTACAGGCACATGTCCTGTGACTAATGCCACACGTAAATCGCCCGAAACTAAAAACATCAATGGTGATGAATTAGGAAATGCTTTCCCTAAAAACTCTGTATGTCCGGTGAAGCCACTACCTGCTGGTTGAGCAGTATGCTTATCAAGCGGAGCAGTAACAATTGCATGTAATTTTCCAGCGGCTAAATCGGCAGTTGCAGCTTGTAGCGCTTTATAACTATAAACACCGGTTTCTGATGAAGGAGTACCTACTTCAATTTTCAATTCTTCTTCCCAGCAATTAATTACGTTAATCTTTCTCGGAATAACTTCATTAATACTTTTAACAGTATTGTAATTAAACTCCTGAAT
>JBDKGQ010000259.1:0-2784 GCA_039798145.1 Bacteroidota bacterium | reverse complement strand
GTAGCAACTTCTTTCACATCGTCTTTGAAACGTTTCAATGAAGCCAATTCGCCAGTATGCATAACTACACCATCTCTGATGATACGAATTTTACTATTTCTATTAATTTTACCGTCTAATACCATACAACCTGCAATGGTACCCACTTTCGAAATCTTGAATGTTTCTCTGATCTCAACATTGGCAACAATTTTCTCTTCAAACTGAGGAGCCAACATGCCTTCCATTGCTGATTTAATTTCATTGATTGCATCGTAGATAATCGAATACATTCGGATATCAATTTGCTCTTGCTCTGCTAATTTTCTAGCGTTCAACGAAGGTCTAACTTGGAAACCAATAATAATCGCATCAGAAGCAGAAGCTAATAATACATCTGATTCAGAAATTTGACCTACTGATTTATGAATGATATTAATTTGAATTTCTGCTGTAGATAATTTCAACAATGAATCTGATAACGCTTCGATTGAACCATCCACGTCACCTTTCACAATAATATTTAATTCTTTAAAGTTACCGATTGCTAAACGACGACCGATCTCATCTAAAGTAATATGTTTCTGTGTACGAATTCCTTGTTCGCGTTGTAATTGTAAACGCTTGTTTGCAATTTCTCTTGCTTCAACTTCAGAAGTCATTGAGTTAAATTTATCACCTGCTTGAGGCGCGCCATTCATACCCAATACTTGAATTGGTTGTGATGGACCAACTGATTCTACTTTGTTTCCGCGCTCGTTAAACAAGGCCTTCACCTTACCACTATAGCAACCTGCTAAAATTGGATCTCCCACTTTCAACGTACCTGCTTGTACTAAAATTGTAGTTACAATTCCTCTACCTTTATCTAAGGCAGCTTCAATTACAGTACCTACCGCATGTTTGTTTGGATTTGCTTTTAATTCTAACAATTCCGCTTCTAACATAACTTTCTCTAACAAGACATCAACATTTAATCCTTGTTTAGCAGAAATTTCTTGACACTGGTATTTTCCACCCCACTCCTCTACTAAAATATTCATAGCAGAAAGTTGCTCACGTACTTTATCTGGATTTGCTCCTGGTTTATCAATTTTGTTTAATGCAAATATGATTGGAACACCTGCAGCCTGCGCATGGTTAATTGCTTCTTTAGTTTGAGGCATCACACTGTCGTCTGCTGCAATTACAATAATAACAATATCGGTAACTGATGCACCCCTAGCACGCATAGCTGTAAAGGCTTCGTGACCTGGTGTATCTAAGAATGTGATTTTCTTTCCGCTTTCTAATTGCACTTCGTAAGCACCAATATGTTGTGTAATTCCACCGGCTTCACCAGCAATTACATTTGCCTTACGAATAAAATCTAGTAAAGATGTTTTACCATGATCGACGTGACCCATTACGGTAACGATTGGTGCACGTGGAATTAAATCTTCTGGTTTATCTAAAACAACTGCTTCTGTTTCTTGCTCATCAGATGCACTTATAAATTGCACTTCGTAGCCAAATTCATCTGCAACAATTGTTAACGTTTCCGCATCTAACCTTTGGTTAATTGATACGAACATTCCCAAATTCATACAAGTAGAAATTACTTGCGTAACTGGAACATCCATCATTTTAGCTAATTCATTAGCTGTAACGAATTCTGTTACTTTTAATATTTTTGATTGTAACTCTTGCTCTAATGCAGCAGCTTCAGCATTTGCAGCGATATCGTCTCTTTTATTACGACGCATTTTTGTACGCTGTGCAAATTTACTTGATTTTCCTGCACCACTTAAACGAGCTAGTGTTGCTTTAATTTGATCTTGTATTTCTTTTTCAGTTGGTTCCGCTTTTGGCGCTGAAGAATTATTTCTAACAAAAGGTCCTTTTCTTCTGTCGCCACTATTTGCTGGTTTTGGATCACCTGCTCTATGGAATGTTCCTGGAGGGCGTCCACCTGCATTAGTATTAGGTGTACCTGTTTGTGGATTTTCTTTTCTCTTTCTTTTTTTCTTCGCTTGATCCGAAGCTGAATTACCTGATGAACTTGCAACAGGTGCTGCTTTTTTCTTAGCAGCGAATTGCGATAAATCTATAGAACCAATAATGTTTGGTCCAGTTAATTTTTGTGCTTTCGCGCGGATAACTTCTAAGTCAACCTCGGCTTCAGCTGCTGGTGCAACTGGTGCATTGGCAACAGGAACAGCTGGAACTACAGGCGCTTCAACAACAGGTGCTGGTGCCTCTTCTTTCTTAACTGGTTCTTTTGTTTTTACAGGCGCTGCTACTGGTGCTTTTTCTTCTACAACTTTTTCAACCTTTTTTTCTGCCGCCTTCTTAGTTGCTTTTACTTTTTCATTTTCGCGCTCTGCTTTCTCTTCTTCTTTCTCTTCTTTCGTTTTCTTATCAGGGCGAGTTTTAGAATTAACTTTATCTAAATCGATTTTACCAACTATTTTAACAGTTGAAGTTTCAGCTTTTATTTCTGGAACAACTTCTGTTGGAGTTGGCTCCACAACAACCGCAGCTTTTGGTGCTTTTGGTGCCGATGAAGTTACATTTTTAATTAAAATTTCTTTCTCCGCTTCAACTTCTGGCGCTTCTGTTTTTTTAGCTGCAACCGGTGCAGGGCTAACTTCAAGCGTTTCGTCTTTTCGGATTTTTCCAATAGCAATACTTTTGGCTTCCTCTTTAATTGATTTATCGCCTTGAAATTCTTTTGTCAGAATCGAATACTGCTCCTCAGATAATTTGGTGTTTGGCTTATTGTCGATGTCCATCCATTTTGCTTTAAGATTGTCCACAATAGTG
>JBDKGQ010000258.1:0-2790 GCA_039798145.1 Bacteroidota bacterium | reverse complement strand
GCGTTAATCGGACAAAGAAATAATCAGGTAGTAATTACTGATCCGTATGAAGGATTTCCAGCGCAAAAATTCGGATTGATGGCAGGAGATATTATTCGCACCATTGATGGTAAATCAACAAAAGGATTAGAGTACGATGATGTAAGCAAAATGTTGAAAGGTACGCCTAATACGAATCTAACAATCGTAGTTGATCGTCCATCAGTAAACGGATTTGAAACTGTCAATAAAACGATTACTCGCGCAGAGATTCAAATTAAAAATGTTCCTTACTACGGAGTGGTTGATGGTAACGTTGGGTATATCCGTTTAAGTGGTTTCACGGACAACGCTGCACAAGAAGTCGAGAGTGCGGTGAAGGATTTAATTCAGAAAAAGAAAGTATCGGGATTGATTCTGGATTTAAGAGGTAATCCAGGTGGATTGTTAAACGAAGCAGTAAATATTGTGAATGTCTTTATTGATAAAGGACAAGAAGTTGTTAATACAAGAGGAAAAGTAAAAGACTGGGATAAAAGTTATCGTACTACTAACAGTCCCGTAGATACGAAAACACCATTGGCTATTTTAGTAAATAGCGGCTCTGCTTCTGCAGCAGAAATTGTGAGCGGGTCATTGCAGGATTTCGACAGAGGAATTGTAATTGGTCAGCGTACTTTCGGAAAAGGATTAGTTCAAACAACTCGTCCGTTGGCGTATAACACACAATTAAAAGTAACAACGGCTAAATATTATATTCCAAGTGGAAGATGTATCCAGGCCCTCGATTACACACATCGTAATGCTGATGGTAGCGTGGGTAAAGTTCCTGATTCGTTAATGTCGGAGTTTAAAACCAAGGGCGGTAGAAAAGTGTATGATGGTGGTGGTGTTAATCCTGATTTTGTTACTTCTACGCTTACCTATAGCAGCATTGCACAAATTTTATCAGCTAAATATTTATTGTTTGATTATGCGACGCAATATAAAATCAAACATCCAACTATTGCTGATGCAAAATCGTTTCATCTAACGGATGCTGAATATGCTGATTTTATTTCCTGGCTAAGTAATAAAGAATATGATTACGAAACAGAAAGTGAAGCGAAGTTAGAAGCGTTAAAAGAAAAAGCAGAGAAGGAAAATTATTTTCAAAACATACAAGCGGAGTACAACGCTGTGAAATCTAAAATCAAAGGCGATAAATCATCCGATTTAAAATTACACGAGGAAGAAATTAAATGGTTGCTTGAAAACGAAATCGTTTCTCGCTATTACTATCAGAATGGCCGTACAGAAAATAGTTTCTCCAGTGATCCAGAAATTAAAATGGCTATCAAAGCGCTTACTAATCCTACAGTGTTTTCAGCGGTTTATAATAGAACCTATAAAGAGTAATTTCTCTTGAATAATAAAATCATTTCATTCGGTAATAAAGCGTATATCGCAGGGCTATTCATGCTTGCCTGCAGTATGGCCTTATCGAAATTTGGAATGAGTCTAGGTCAGTTTTTTATTTTAGGCGGGTGGTTGTTGAGTGGCGACTTTCAAAATAAATGGCAGCGACTAAAAGACAATAAAGTAATTACGTTGTTACTGATTTCGTTGTTTGCATTACATCTTGTCGGGTTAATTCATACATCCGATTTCAAATATGCATTTAATGATATTCGAATAAAATTACCGCTGTTGATTTTACCTGTATTGATTTTTTCAATGCCGGTATTGGAGAGAAAAACGCGTGATTATCTATTTCATTTTTTTACGGTTTCTGTTTTAATTTCTACACTCATCAGTCTTTTCATTTTCTTCGGATGGAGTAACATAGAAGTTCATGATATCAGAGATATAAGTCCGTTTATTTCGCATATACGTTTAGCATTACTTGTTTGCGTTGCGATGGTTTTATCGTGGGATGATTTTAAAAACAATCAGCGTTGGATGAACCTGTTTTTTATTGCTTGGTTCTTCGCGTTTCTGGTTTTATTGCAATCGTTAACAGCTATTATTATTATAGCGGCCTTTACTTTAATTACAATGGCAATAACACTACTTGATAAAAACAAAAACGTTTTTGTTAGAAGTATAAGTGGTGTAGGAATTATAATTGTCGTTTGTGTTAGTAGTTATTTCTACAAATTAATTTTTGTTGATTCAATTATTCCTATTCAGGTAAACGAATCACAATTGCTAAAATATACTCCGAGAGGTAATACCTATTATTCGTTACCCGAGCGACAAGATGTTGAAAACGGACATCCTGTTTGGATAAACATCTGCGATAAAGAATTAGATGAAGCGTGGAAAGAGCGCACAGGGTTTTCTGTTTACGATAACAATCGCTTTGGTTACTGGTATTATTACTCGGTGATTCGTTTTCTTTCTTCGAAAGGATGGAATAAAGATCGCGAAGCGGTGATGAGCCTTTCTTCCAATGAAGTCGAAGCCGTTAAAAACGGATGCTCCAATGTAGAGCAAATGGAGAACAACGGTATTCGCATGCGCATTAAAAATCTCGGGTGGGAGTATCGTCAGTATTACTATAACGGAGATGTCTCTGGGCAATCGTTTACGCAGCGCTTAGCTTATTGGTCAACGGGATTAGAAATATTAAAACAAAATTGGTTAGTTGGAGTTGGAACTGGCGATGTTGACGTTGCCTTCAAACAGCAATACGAAACGGATAAATCGAAGTTAGAAGAAAAATGGCGCTTGCGTACGCATAACCAATACATCACATTGGGTATAGCCTTTGGCGTTAGTGGAGTTGTTTTCTTATTGATGGTGTTGTTTTATCCAGTCTTGTTTCAT
>JBDKGQ010000257.1:2822-3133 GCA_039798145.1 Bacteroidota bacterium | reverse complement strand
TCTTCTGATGTAATTAAAAAGTTGAAAATATTTGAAAGTTTAGCGGCATCCATGAACTATAATTTTGCGCTTGACTCCATGAATTTATCGCCTATAGGTGTTTCCGGAAGAACTACTTTATTAGATAAAATCACTTTCAATTTTGCTGGTGTATTCGATCCTTATGTTGTGAATGCTGCGGGCACCCGAATCAATCAGTTTGAACTAAAAGAAAACGGAAAACTTGCCCATTTGAACAATGCTAATTTATCGCTCAACTTTTCAATTGTAAACAATAAAAAGAATTACACTTCCGAAAAAGGAACGAAAGA
>JBDKGQ010000257.1:0-2798 GCA_039798145.1 Bacteroidota bacterium | reverse complement strand
AAAAACACGTCCGATTATATCGATTACACTGTGCCGTTTAATCTCTATGTTGGATATAGTTTATACTATCAGAATAATTTCACAATTGCAGATCAAACTACGCAGACTTTAAATTTCAGCGGAGATATTCAAGTCACAAAAGCCTGGAAAGTGAATTTTAATTCAGGTTATGATTTTATCCAGAAGGACTTATCGTATACTTCCTTAGGAATTTATCGTGATTTACATTGTTGGGAAATGCGTTTAAATTGGGTTCCATTTGGATTCCAACAGAATTATTACTTCCAGATTAACGTAAAATCGAGCGTTTTGCAGGATTTAAAACTGACTAAACGCAACGACCGCTTTGATCAGCGATAATTCCTTTTTTTAGGATAAAAATCCCTTTTTAAGCTCCCCGCATTTTATTACTTTTGCCTCATGTTTGAGAATTTAAGTGATAAGCTCGATAGGGCGTTTAAGCTCCTGAAAGGGCAAGGACAAATTACAGAAATCAATGTTGCCGAAACGCTAAAAGAAGTTCGTAAGGCACTTTTGGATGCCGATGTTAACTACAAAGTTGCCAAGCAATTTACAGACACTGTTAAGGAAAAGGCTTTAGGTCGTGATGTATTAATTTCTGTTTCACCAGGACAATTAATGGTGAAAATTACACAGGAAGAATTAACGGCGTTAATGGGTGGTCAGGCTACAGACATTAACCTAAAAAGTAGTCCTTCGGTTATCTTAATGTCGGGTTTACAAGGTTCGGGTAAAACAACCTTATCAGGTAAACTCGCGAATTATTTAAAGACGAAAAGAAATCGTTCGGTGTTATTAGTGGCTTGTGATGTTTATCGTCCTGCTGCGATTGATCAGATTAAAGTTTTAGGAGAGCAAATAGGAGTAGAGGTTTATAGCGAAGTAGAAAATAAGAATCCTGTTCAAATTGCACAAAATGCCGTTGCCTATGCAAAGAGCAAAGGATTAAACACAGTCATTGTCGATACTGCCGGTCGTTTAGCAGTAGACGAGGAAATGATGGATGAAATTTCACGAGTTAAAGCAGGTATTAATCCTGATGAAATTTTGTTCGTTGTTGATGCCATGACAGGTCAAGATGCAGTTAACACTGCGAAGGCCTTCAACGACAGATTGAATTTTGATGGTGTTGTATTAACGAAGTTAGATGGTGATACGCGAGGTGGTGCTGCATTATCGATTAAATCTGTCGTAAATAAGCCAATCAAGTTTGTTGGTACGGGAGAGAAGATGGAAGCTTTGGATGTGTTTTATCCTGAGCGTATGGCCGATCGTATTCTTGGCATGGGTGATATCGTTTCACTCGTTGAGCGTGCGCAGGAACAGTTCGATGCAAAGCAAGCTGCTGAATTACAAAAGAAGATTGCTAAGAACCAATTTAACTTTAATGATTTCCTTGGTCAGTTGCAACAGATAAAGAAGATGGGGAATATTAAAGACTTGATGGGGATGATTCCAGGAATGGGTAAAATGGTAAAAGATATTGATGTGGATGAGAACTCTTTTAAGTCGATTGAAGCGATTATCCACTCAATGACACCTGAAGAAAGAGAACGACCAGAAGTTTTAAATGGAGGCAGAAGAAAAAGAATAGCATCTGGAAGTGGAACTTCTATTCAGGATGTAAACCGACTGATAAAACAATTTGAAGACATGCGTAAAATGATGAAAATGTTTACGACAGGTCAAGCACAAAACATGATGCGAAATATGCCAACGCGTCGCTAATAAAAATCAAAAGTTAAAGCGTACATTAAATGTGCGCTTTGCTTTTTTAGTACCGAATGAATATGAAATTAATTGATGGTAAAGGAACAGCTGAGGCAATCAAATTAGAAATTGCTGAAATTGTAAATGACATGAAACAACGAGGGGAACGTGCTCCTCATTTAGCTGCCATTCTAGTTGGAAATGATCCTGCATCTGAAACATACGTAAGCAATAAAATAAAAACGTGTAAAGACATCGGTTTTGATTCTTCTTTGATTCATTTAGATGCTTCCATTTCAGAAGAGGATTTATTGAAATCAGTTCAAGAGTTGAATAATAATCCTGAAGTAGATGGATTTATTGTTCAGTTACCATTACCAAAGCATATCGATGTTCACCGTGTCACTGAAGCAATTTTACCAGAGAAGGATGTTGATGGTTTTCACCCTATCAATGTAGGTCGTATGTCGCAACAAATGCCTTGTTACCTTCCGGCAACTCCTAAAGGCATCATGCAATTATTAGAGACCTATAAAATTGTTACAGTAGGTAAGCATTGCGTTGTAATTGGAAGAAGTAATATTGTTGGAACACCAATGTCTGTTTTATTATCACGCAATCAATATCCAGGAAACTGCACTGTTACCATTTGCCATAGTAAAACACCAAACATTGCAGATATCATCAAACAAGGAGATATTGTGATAGCAGCCATAGGACAACCCTTATTTGTAAAAGCTCACATGATTAAAGAAGGTGCTGTAGTAATTGATGTGGGAATGTCGCGTATAGCCTCTGACGTTACTAAATCTGGATTTCGTTTGGCTGGTGATGTTGATTTTGATGAGGTAGCTCCAAAGTGCAGTTACATAACTCCCGTACCAGGTGGTGTTGGTCCGATGACCATTATTGGACTTGTACAAAACACCTTGATGGCACGACAGAAAAAAGTTAGATTTAATTAATTACCGTTTTGAAAGATTTATTGAATAAGAAGTATCCTGTGATGGAAGATTTTTATACCATTCAGGGTGAGGGTATGAATACAGGTCGTGCAGCCTATTTTA
>JBDKGQ010000256.1:0-2814 GCA_039798145.1 Bacteroidota bacterium | reverse complement strand
TTTTTGTTTTTTAGTTCTTTCGATTTCAAAGGCTCCATCTTACGGCCTTTTGCAGCAGAGTCGCTTGTTTTCTTAGCTTTGGACTCAGTAGTTTTTCCAGTTTTCTTGGAAGTTTTCATTTGCGAGAGTTGAGCAAAATTTAAGGTTAAGAAATATGTTTTATTTAATCAGTTTTAAAGTTTTCAATTACCTTGTGCATCGAACACAGCACAAAAGTAAAAAAGTTTTATTCTACTTTAACAAAACTTTAGTACAATTTTAATGTTATTTTTTTTCATAGCAAAAAGCAAAAATAAAAATAATTCAAAAAAAATAATGCTACACGCCAACACCATTAAATTTCTAAAATCACTTGACAAAAACAATAACCGTGAGTGGTTCGAAAAAAACAAGAATCTATATGAATCTGCGAAAGCTGACTTTAACGGTTGGATTGAGAAAATAATTCTAGAAGCTGAAAAAACTAATGATGATTATCAGCATTTAGCAGTTAAAGATTGTGTCTTTAGAATTTATCGTGATGTGCGATTCAGCAAAAATAAACTGCCCTATAAAAACAACATGGGCGCACAGCTGAAAAAAGGTGGAAAGAAATCGCCTTACTGCGGCTTTTATATTCATATTGAACCCAGCACAAATGGATCATTTATAGCAGGAGGATTTTGGATGCCTGAAGGCGATGTGCTAAAAAAACTTCGACAGGAAGTAGAATACAATACCGATGACTTTAAAAAAATCATCAACGACAAAAAATTTAAAGCGTTATTTGGAGAGCTAGAAGAACATAAATTGAAAAAAGCACCCAAAGGTATTGACCCATCCCACCCTGATGTAGAATTGTTAAAATATACAAGCTACGTTGTGAGTGCTCCAATTGATAATAGCGAATTGACCTCTGAGAAATTAAACAAACAAATAATAAAGGGATTAAAAACAATACAGCCCTTTTTAGACTTTTTAAATACTGCAATGGAATAAAAAGAGGAGGGCAAAACCCTCCTCTTTAATTTTATTACGAATAACAGATTATTTAATTCCGAATGCTTTCTTAACAGCAGGAACAGCGTTCAAATTTTCCCAAGGGAATAATGTAACTTTAATCTTCTTTTCGTTTTTCTTTCCTTTGTTAAACACCTTCGTCACTTCTTTGCACTCACGTCCCATATGTCCGTAAGCAGCAGTCTCACGATAGATTGGTGTACGCAATTTAAAACGTTGCTCAATAAAATAAGGACGCATGTTGAAGTCCTTCATGCTTCCAATTTTAGCAGCAATCTGTCCGTCCGTCATGTTCACTTTTGAAGTACCATACGTATTTACAAATAACCCAACAGGATCAGCAACTCCAATTGCATATGCAACCTGAACCAATGCTTCATCACAAACTCCTGCAGCAACTAAATGTTTTGCAACGTGACGAGCAGCATAGGCAGCTGAACGATCTACCTTTGAAGGATCTTTACCAGAGAATGCACCACCACCGTGAGCACCTTTTCCACCGTAAGTATCAACGATGATTTTTCTTCCTGTCAAACCAGTATCACCATGTGGACCACCGATAACGAATTTACCTGTAGGATTAACATGATAATTAATTTTATTATTGAATAATGCCTGAACACGCTTTGGTAATTTTTTCATTACGCGAGGCACTAAAATATTAATAACGTCCTTCTTAATCTGAGCCAACATTTCTGCTTCTTTGCCAAAGTCATCATGCTGCGTTGAAATTACGATGGTATCAATACGCACTGGTTTGTGATCATCTGAATACTCAATCGTAACCTGGCTCTTAGCATCAGGACGAAGGTATTTCATCACTTTACCTTCTTTGCGAATTGCTGATAATTCACGAAGCAATGTATGAGATAATTCTAATGGAAGAGGCATGAAATTATCCGTCTCACGGTTAGCATATCCGAACATCATACCCTGATCGCCTGCACCTTGATCTTCTTTCTTTTTTCTAACAACACCTTGATTAATATCTGGCGACTGCTCATGAATTGCAGATAAAATTCCGCAAGAATTAGCTTCGAACATATATTCGCTCTTCGTGTAACCGATATCACGAATTACTTCTCTTGCGATATCTTGCACATCTAAGTATGCGTTTGATTTAACCTCTCCCGCCAATACTACTTGTCCTGTAGTAACAAGTGTTTCGCAAGCTACCTTCGATGAAGGATCATAGGCTAAGAAGTAATCGATTAATGCATCTGAAATTTGATCGGCTACTTTATCTGGATGCCCTTCAGATACCGACTCGGAAGTAAATAAGTATGACATGTTTTTTTTATTGTGTTTTATTAATTGAAGTGACAAAGATAAAAAAAGCCATCAAGCAGAAAAATTCAGGATTATTTTTTAGAAGTTAACTGTCTGAAGACAGATTCAAGACTGTTTTCCTCCTTCTGCATGGTGATAACGGCAAGATTGTTCTGAACGGCAAAATTGAAAATCAACGGACGTAAATCTTGTCCTTTAGGTCCTATTACTTTAAATGTTTTATCATTAACAGGAAGCACCTTTTTGATTCCTGTTATTGTACTGAGTTTTTCTGAAGTAACAGCCTTGTCAAATTCAACTAAAATAATCGTCTCTGAATCTGACTTTTGCTGTAGGAAAGAAGTTTTATCGTCGGCAACTATTTTTCCTTTATTGATAATAACAACTCTATCGCAGATTGCTTCTACCTCTTGCATAATATGCGTAGAAAGAATAACCGTTTTCTCTTTCCCAATATTTTTAATCAACTGGCGAATATCGACTAATTGATTTGGATCTAATCCTGTTGTAGGCTCATCCAAAATT
>JBDKGQ010000255.1:0-5543 GCA_039798145.1 Bacteroidota bacterium | reverse complement strand
CCCTGACAGAATAACAATGCGGGGTACTTTTTGTTTGGATCAAAATCTGGAGGATAAACAACCCAAACCAATTCTTCTTTACCATCAGTCGTTTTAACCATGCGTTTTTTCACGGTTGCCTTCTTGAATTTAGCCCAAGCAGGATCGGTGATGTTTGTGATTTTAGAAACCTTATTATCTGTTGCATTGATAGCATACAATTCCGATGGCATCGTCATATCGACACGAGCAGCTACAATTTTTGTTGAACTACCCATACCCGAAACCGTTAGTTCATTATAATCAGCCTGATCGAAAGTTAATTGCTTAATTGGGAATTTAAACTGATTGCTAAAATCAAAAACAAATACCTGATGCGTTGCATTAATTGGGGATAGGAAATAAAACTTCTTACTATCCGAAGTAAACTGAACAGCATCGATATTATAGTCGAATTTAGTACTTAACTCAGATTTTATTTTAGTAGCAACATTGTAAGCAAACAAACGATTTCTGTCTGACTCATACCCAGGTGTTTCCATCGAATGCCATAATAACATTTTACCATCTGGCGACCATACAGGATCATTATCATAACCATTCATTCCTTCTGTTAAGTTAGATGTTTTACCTGATGTTAAATCATACAAATAGATTTCTGTATTTGTACTCATTGCATCATCCTTTCCCCAAAGCTTTTCGCAGGTATAGGCTAATGTTTTTCCATCAGGAGAAAATGCTACTTGCTCATCTCCTCCAAAAGGGCCTGTAGGTGCATCCCATTTTTCGTTCAATAAAATATCTTTTGCTTCACCATTTATTTTTCCAGCGGTATAGCTTGCAACAAAAATGTGACTGTAAGCATAGTCGTGCCATGCATTCCAATGACGGAACATTAATCCATCAATGATACGAGCGCCATCTGTTTTAGGAAGGTCGGGATAAATCTCGCTAGGCTTTTTATCCAACTTTACATCTGCAGCATACCAAAGCTGATTCATTGCAGGAGAATATCCGAAGCAATTAATTCCTCCAGCAACAAATGTGATTTGCTGCTTATCAGACCCATCAGGATTTATTTCCCATAGTTGAGAATCGCCATTTGCATCGGCCATCATAAAACCGATCTTCTTTCCATCGGGACGCCAGCGAGCACTGCTTTCATCAATTGCAGAATTTAACAAAGGGGTTACTGCACCACCGTTAGGTGAAACAATGTATAAATCACCTTGACCTTTATTAGCTGCTACATCGAATGTACGAACACCGAATACTACTTTACTTCCATCGGGAGATAAGCGAGGATCAGAAACACGACCAATTTTCCATAATGCTTCTGGAGTAAGTGATTCTTGAGCAAATGAAGCGCTTGCCAAGCAGACAAGAATGCCTAATAATTTAATAGTTTTCATAGGTTAATAATAATTCTCAAAATTGTAGAAAAGAAATCAAACATCCATATTTTCAATAATAAAATTTCGTGTTAGCTCAATTAACTTTCCTGGAGCAGGATCATCCATCGTAATTCCTCCTATTGCAACACGAACAAGTCGCAAAGTAGGAAAACCAACAGCAGCTGTCATCTTTCGCACTTGTCTGTTTTTCCCTTCTGTTAACTTTAATTCAATCCACGAATCAGGGACTGTCTTACGAAAACGCACTGGTGGATTTCGTTCAGGTAAATCAGGGGTATCAATGATACGAGCATCTGCGCGGCGCGTATTATAGGAGCTACCATCAATGGTAATATTAACACCCTCTTTGAGCTGTTGAATAGCTTTATCGGTAATCGTCCCTTCTACCTGCACATAGTATGTTCTTTTATGCGCATTTTTTGGATGCAGTAATAATTGATTTAATGATTTATCATTCGTAAGAATCATCAATCCTTCGCTATCAGAATCGAGACGACCAACATTGTAAACGTCTTTAGGAATTGTAACTAAAGAACCATAACCCTGCTTGTTTCCTTCATCCGTAAATTGAGAGAGGATATTATAGGGTTTATAAAACAGATAGTAATTATACATGCTACAAAGGTGAGAAATACTGAGAACTTATTTTAACATTTAATATTTATATTTGGTGACATCAAACAATCACGTTATCATGATAAAAAAATTACTATTCTTATTAAGCTTTATTGGCTTACAGCAGTTTTCCTTCGGACAAGCGGGAGCTTATGATTTAACATTTGCTAATGCAGGATTTGGCACTTACATGCCAGGAACTTTAAACGACTTAGGATATAGCATTGCCGGATTGCAAGACTCGTCAATGTATGTATTGAGTGCTGCGAGAATCAACAATATTACTTCTTCTGTTGTAATGCACATTAAAGAAAATGGTTCGATAGATAGTGCTTTCGGAGATACAGGAAGAGCGATCATGCAATATGGAACATCGATTTATATGTATTCGATGGCACTACAAACTGATGGAAAAATTGTAGCAACTGGATTATCTTACGTTACTACGTCGGATGCAAACTTTATTACCTGCAGAATTAATACTGACGGAACTATTGATTCTACCTTTGGAATTAATGGATTTGCAGAATATAGTTTCGGAACAAATGAAGATGCAACAAATTCAGTAAAAGTATTAAGCAACGGAGATATTTTAGTTGGCGGTTACTCAAGACAACCAACTAAACACGCGACGATCGTAAAGTATACGCAAGATGGAATTGTAGATTCTACATTTGGAGTTAATGGTGTTTTAATAATTACCAATGCAGGTGCATGACTGATCAAATTACAAGCATTGATGAATTAGCTGATGGAAGTATCGTTGCTGTAGGATATAAAACATTTAGTACGGGAGGGAATAGTGCAATTGCTATAAGAATTGATAATTCGGGAAATATATTAGGTGGAATAGTTAATATTAGTAGTGGCTCTGATTCAAGAGCAAATGCTGTTTTGAGTGATGGTTATCAATATTATGTTGTTGGCAATAATTCAGCTTCCACTTTCTTGACTAAATTAGATACGTCAGGTGTTGCTGTAACGTCTTTTAATAATGGAAACTTCACATCAGTAAACGGAGGTGGCGCTGTTAACTATCTTGCTGGAATTACTCGTCAGTGGGACGGAAAAATTGTTGTTTGTGGCTCCGCAGGCCAAACAGCATTTACACGCGGATGGATGATTGCACGATATAATTCGAATGGATTAATAGACCCAACGTTTGGCACGAATGGAAAAGTTACTCATAGCTTTGGAGCAAATGTATTTGCAGATGCTTATGGAGTGTGTATTTTCTCAAATGGAAAAATCGGTGTAACAGGATTCCGTTCATCAACAGCAGGAACAGCCAATGATTGTATCGTTACTCGATTATTAAATGATACCATGTGCATGACTCCAAATACACCATCGCCATTAACTGGACAATTTTTAAATGTATGTGGTAAGACATTAACCTATACAATACCGGCAGTTCCTAATGCAGATAATTATACCTGGAGAGCAAGTAATCCGAATGTATTAATCAATGGTGCTGCTGGACCATTTACCGATACTGTATTAACCGTAAATGTTACATGGCCATCTAATTTAACATCGAATACCACTTTATATGTAAAAGCTAATAACGGATGTGGATCGAGTTTAGAGAAAACAGGATTAGCCATTGTTTATCCAACTGCAATCACTGCTATTAACGGTAATAACCTAAATGTATTCGGACAAACAATCAACTATTCAATCAATGCATCGCAAGGTGCCACAAATTATACATGGACTACGAATGTAAGTGGTGCACAAATTAATTCAAATCAAGGTACTACTTATACTTCTGCAGATACAAGTATTAGTGTGACATGGCCAGCATCATTTACTAATGGAATTTTATACGTACAAGCAAGTAATGATTGTGGGAATAGTCCTGTTTACACGATCAATTTACTAGGAACAGTTGGAATCAACGAATTAAATTCATCTGCTGTAGTCGTATATCCTAATCCAGTTACCAATAATAAAAACGTAACTATACAAACTAACCTTTACGGAGTAACGCAATTACAAATGTTAGATTTAGCAGGTAAAATAGTTTTAAATACACAAGTTGAGTTCAAAAATAATTCTACTGAAATTAATTTAGATGGAATCTCAAAAGGAACTTATTTAATCAAATTGAATAACGAGAATAAATTATTGACTAAGAAAATTTCTATTCAATAATTTCTAATTATAAAAAGTAAAGGTCGGCACTACTGTCGACCTTTTTTTATTCTTTGGTAATTGTTGCGATTAAATCTTGTTCAAAACCTCTGCTAGCTAAATACGACATTAGCTTGTATTTTCTTTTTAATGGATGCTTTTCCTTTTCCATTTTATTTCGTTTATGAAAAGCATCTTCTAAAATTTGAATGTACTTATCTTCATCGAGGCTACTTATTGCTTTTTTAATGCAATAGTCTGATACTTTTTTTGCTTTTAGCGCATATCTTATTTTCACCCTTCCCCAGCCTAACTGATTTAATTTCCCATTGGCAAATGAAATGGCAAATCGTTCTTCATTTACAAACCCTTCTGAAATAATTCTCGTTAGCAATTGTTCTACTTCTTCTTTATGTAAACCAAAATCGTAAAGCTTATCTCTTACTTCTTGTTGTGCTCTTTCCTGATAAGCACACCACTTCGTAATCTTCGAATAAGCTTCAGTGCCAGAAATAAATTTCTTGCTTTTTTCCATGAAAATTAATGTGGGATAGACGACAATAAATTTCTGGTATACTCCGAGCGAGGATCTTCATATACTGCTTTAGCCTCTCCCATTTCTTCTATCTTTCCATTCCTCATTACTATCATTGTATCGCTCATGTAACGAACCACTGATAAATCATGAGAAATAAAAATATAAGTTAGATTGTTTTCCTCTTTCAATTCATTTAACAAGTTTAGCACTTGCGCTTGGACAGATACATCTAATGCAGAAACAGATTCATCACAAATTAAAAATGAAGGTTGTACAGATAGTGCTCGTGCAATACAAATCCGTTGGCGCTGTCCTCCTGAAAACTGATGCGGATACTTATTCATTGCATCGGATGTAAGGCCAACTTTTTTCAGCAACTGCTCCGTTAAATGAATGCGTTCTTCTTTGTTTGTTCCAATCGAATGAACCATCATCGGCTCTGTGATTGCTTCAACTATTTTTAATCGCGGATTCAAACTCGAATAGGGGTCTTGAAAAACAAGCTGCATCTTCTTCCGAAGTAAGCGCATTTCCTTGTTGGAATATTTTAGAATATTATTGCCTTCGAAATTTACTTCTCCAGAGGTAGCATCAACTAATCGTAAGATAGCTCTGCCTAATGTAGTTTTACCGCATCCTGATTCTCCAACAACACCAAGTGTTTCTCCTTTTCGAACATTAAAAGAAAGATGATCAACGGCAGTGAAAGAAGATGTGACCTTACCAAAAATATTTTTACTCGTTGGAAAAGAAACTACGAGATCGTTTACTGAAAGAATATTTTCCTGACTTTCAATTTTTATTTTTTGACGACTTCGATCTTCCTCTGTCAACAATAATTCATTTCGTAACTGCGTAAT